>CBFGPY010000269.1:0-4843 GCA_965650755.1 uncultured Chromatiaceae bacterium
TGCGCTGCTGGCGTTGATGGCTTTTGTGAAGTTTTCGCCATTGCCGGAGCCTGAACTGGAACAAACGGCAGAGCAGGGTGTTGCACCGGAACACCGCACTTCAGTACTGCAATTCCCGCAGTTAATGCTGGGTGTCGCCGCCCTGTTTTTCTATGTCGGCGTTGAAGTGATTGCCGGTGATACTATTGGTCTTTATGGCCAGCATCTGAACGTCGCGCATTGGGGCGCGCTGACCTCTTACACCATGGTGTTTATGGTGCTAGGTTATCTGGTCGGCGTCAGCTGTATACCAAAATATCTGTCGCAACCGCGCGCGCTGCAAGGCTCTGCAGTGTTTGGCATCCTGTTCACATTGGGTGTGATGTTTGGTTCGGCTGAAAGCCACCAGTTGTCGGCGCTGTTATTTGGCTGGGCTGGTATTCCGACTGTGCCTGATACTGTGCTGTTCCTGGCGATGCTGGGTTTTGCCAATGCCCTGGTGTGGCCGGCTGTTTGGCCATTGGCGCTGGAAGGACTGGGCAAATTTACCGCTACCGCTTCAGCTTTATTGATTATGGGCATCGCCGGCGGCGCTGTATTACCTAAAGTATACGGTTTTCTGTCAACCGCGTCCGGTGATGCGCAGGGCGCGTACTGGATGATGATCCCATGCTATGCCTTTATCCTGTATTACGCTTTTAGCGGCTATAAAAAACGCCAGTGGTAAGCCATTTTTTAAAAAGTGAAGCAGGGCTGACTTTGTCAGCCCTGTTGTCTTTGGGAGCACCATAACAATGCAAAATACCGCACGTTTTTACGCGCTTGATGTACTACGTGGCCTGGCGATAGCGCTAATGATTCTGGTTAACACACCCGGCAGCTGGTCCCACGTGTATAGCCCGCTGCTGCATGCCAGCTGGGATGGATTTACCTTTGCCGATATCGTATTCCCCGGCTTTTTATTTGTCGTGGGTGCCGCCATGGCGTTTTCATTAAAAGATGCAAAGCTCGATGGCACTATGCTGCTGAAGATTTTCAAACGTGGCCTGCTGATGTTTGGCTGTGGTTTGCTGCTTAATTTTCTCAGCCATCCGGATTTGGCGACGTTACGCATTCCGGGTGTGCTGCAGCGGATCGCCATCTGTTATGTGATTGCGGCGCTGTTGATATTGAGCCTGCCAAAACGTGGGCTTTGGGCAGCCGCATTTTTGCTGCTTGTTGGATATTTTGCCTTGTTGCAGTTATCGCCGGCGCCGTTTTCACTGGAAAAAAATATTGTCCGCACGCTCGATTTAGCTGTGTTCGGCACCGCTCATGTGTATCAGGGTTTTGGTCTGCCGTTTGACCCGGAAGGGCTGCTCAGTACTTTACCGGCGACCATCAATGTGTTGCTCGGTTACTTAGTTGCTACCGGTCTTAAGGGCAAAACGCCGGAACAGGCGGTGCGGGACCTGGCGGGTTTTGGTGCCGTGTTAGTGCTGCTGGCACTGGCAGGGCATTGGGTCTGGCCGGTCAATAAAGCGTTGTGGTCCGGTACTTATGTGGCGTTAAGCAGCGGTTTATTGCTGTGGCTGTTAGCGGCACTGGTTTATCTGGTGGATATCCGCAAGGCAACAAAGCTGACCGAGCCACTACGGATTTACGGCACCAATCCGCTGTTTATTTATATGTTGAGCTGGATGTTTTCGGTGGCAACCAGCCGTTGGCTAAGCTGGAGCACGGCGGACGGCACGCAGTCAGTTGCCGGCTTGTTGTTTGATGTTTTATCTGGTGTGTTACCGCTCAAAGCCGCGTCATTGCTGTTTGCGCTGCTGCATGTTGTGCTGTTCTGGGCGCTGTCGCTCTGGTTGTACCGCCGGCAGATTTTTATCAAGCTGTGAGGCGCGAAAATCGGTTGGTACAAACCAATAACGCTGGTCATGGTATTTGGTATCCGGGCTCAGGCCCGGATTGCTGAGTTCCAGCCAATGCAGCATGCGGAACTGACTGAGCGGAAAGACATGTGCGGTCAGCGGATGTTGTTGCATATGCGCCAGTAATTCACCGTCGGCGATCATCATTTCCAAGCCCTGTTCAATCCACTGTGCCAGTGCCTCATTTTGCTTGCCGGTAAAAAAGTAGATGGCAAAAGGGTAATGCAGCATCAGGTTGGGATAACGCACTAAATCCGGATATAACGCGGCGCGTTCACGCAGCTCCGTCTGGCCTTCGTGTAAACCTCGTGGGAAATAATCACAACGACCGGCGTTCACCTGCTTAAACAGATTTTCATACACGGGCGAGGTCAGCACTTTTAAGCCGGCGTGTTGCAGAATTTTGGTATCAGGCCAGCTCAGCCCCTGACAGGCAGTCAGTTTGTGTAGTTGTTGCAGGTTGATGATTTTGTTGAATTTCTCAGACTGGCTGCGCTGAATCGTCAGCATCCGGAAACCCATCAGGCCGCGTTCGAGCGGAATACGGATGGCGCGCAGTTGCTGCTCTTTGTCGTGGTCGGTGCCCATCCAGAATAAATCAATTAACTGGCCTTTTTGCAGCTCGCGTACCGCGCGGCCCTGCTCCATTTCGGCGACCGGCAAAATGTCGGGAAGTGGCCGCCCGGCCGCTGCTTTTTGCAGGGCCTTGTGTAGCAGCTCGATGTAGTATTGATGGGATACATCGTGCACTGACCGGGGTTTAGGAACCCGGATCTGGCTGACTCCGGCTTCTGAAGCGGCGACTGTTGCTGCAAACAGCAGCAACAGACCATAAACCCATAGACGACAGCACGCTTGCCAATTTTTCACGCAGATCCACGCTCCGTTGTCTCACGCCGCGCGGTGAGAAATCGCTTAGAACCGGTATTCCCAGCTGCCGGCCGCACTGACCTGATGGTCCAGCTCAGGCCTTAACGGTGACTGTTGCAGGTAACGCAATTGAAGACTCAGCAAACCATCAAACAGACCGCGGCGGTGTTCCAGTTTGACTTGCCAGCTGGAATCGGAAACGGCCGCCTGATGATAACGGGCCAGCGTCAGTTGGGCTGACCAGCTGATGCCGCCTAAAGTTTGATAATGATAGGCGCTGCTCAGCACCTGTGCATCTGCGCCATAACCGCTGCCAATAATCCGGCCATAACGGCGATAGCCTTCCGGATACAAACTGCCCTGATAAGCACAGGCACCGGCTTCTAACTGATCGGCACAGGTCAGGTAAGTATCGGAATACTCGAGGTTAATGGTGTGAATACCACTGGCCTCGCCAAAATAACTACGCACACCCCAGAGTTGCAACAGCTCATCCGGCGTACCGCTTTTATTGTCATCATCGGCAAGCTCGGTATACAGTGTGAGTGGAAATCCGGCCAGTTGCAGATGCCAGGCGGCGTCGACGGCGGCTCTTTGGTCGGCCGGAATTTCGTCACGCTGATCATAACTCACCAGGTCCCACAGCGTACTGAAGCCATTGCTGCGGCCCTGACCACCCCACTGGATCACCCGGCTGGCACCTAACTCAAATGCTGGCACTGGTCGCAATGTCAGCCGGCCGCCCCAATAACGGGTCTGTGGCACAGCGCTGTTATGTTGACCGTACCCGAGGAAAGTCGTGGCCGACCAGGGACCAAGCCAGCGTAACCAGCTGCGTTCATCAGGTTGCCAGCCATGACGGGTCAGCCGGATAGACGGCAGCGGGCGTGCGTTGTTGCTCAGTAACAAACTGCTTTGTTGACCAGGTCCCCACCAGACCGGAGTTTGATCGAGCTGCAGTACCCAGTTGCCGCGGATCAGCGCCAGATAACTGCCATCGAGTGTGTTGTCCTGCTCGGCGCTCTTATCATCGAGCACCCGCCGATTGACCTGTAACCGGCCCGCGACCGAATCGCTTTGTATTTCCTGAAACAGCGTAAGCGCGGCATCTTCAAAGTAAGTTTCGCCAAAGTGCTGATGGTTTGCTGTCGCGCTGTTGGCCTTGAGTTTGACACCAGACTGCCGCTCGCCGCGATTGGCATTTAATGCGCTGCGCAAATGTGCCACGGCAAACTGCAACTGCGGGCTTAAGGTCGCACTGTCGATGCGGTTTAAGTCGATGGCGATATTTTTCCACATGATGGGGTAGGTATTAACCGGTCCGGTCAGTAAACCGGCCTGAGCCAGGCTTTGCAACGACTGGCGCAAATAATTGTCCTGGGTATCTAACCAGGGGGTCGCGACCGAAGGGAAAGTGCACAAGGCGGCACAGAAAGATAACCACTTTAATTTCATCGGCCTAACTTCCGTTTTAATGCATCCAACACCTGAGGAGCTACAAAAGGCGAGACGTCGCCGCCATGCCGGGCGACTTCTTTAACCAGCGTTGACGAGATAAACATATTTTTTTCTGACGGCGTCATAAATAAGCTGTCGAGGTCGGGATTAAGCTGCCGGTTCATACTGGCCAGTTGGAACTCATATTCAAAATCCGCCACTGCGCGTACCCCGCGGATTAGCACCTGCGCCTGATGATTACGGGCAAAATCTGCCAGCAAACCGGCAAAGCCGACGACCTGCACATTGGGTAAACCAACGAATACCTGCTGGGCTAAACCGACCCGCTCTTCCAGACTGAACATCGGCTGTTTGCTTGGGTTGGCTGCGACCGCCAGAATCACTTCATCAAATAAACGGGCGGCCCGGATCACCAAATCGGTGTGGCCATTGGTCAGCGGGTCAAAAGTACCGGGGTAAATCGCTTTGGTTTTCATAGACTAACCTATGGTCGTTTAAGCTTTGGTGCAAACGCATGCGGTCGGGCAGGCGGGGCTGGTAATTTTTTTCGATTTGACGTTACTATACCAAAATAATTCCTTTCACTATAAGCCCGTGCCGGTCATGGACAAGAAGTTGCGCAC
>CBFGPY010000270.1:0-4815 GCA_965650755.1 uncultured Chromatiaceae bacterium
ACATGTCATCCATCTGGCCGGTTTCTTCACCGACCGCCAGCATTTGCATCACCAGCGGCGTGAACAGGCCGCTTTGCGCCGAGACACGCACCAGGCTTTCGCCGCGTTCGATATTGCGCCGCATTTCGCGAATTTTGTCCGCCATAAAATCGTTGTCGACTGCTTCTGCCACCAGGCTAAGTGCCGTGGTCAGCGGCACGCCGGCGCGCAGCATCAGCGCGAAACTGCGGGCATACCGGCCAAGCGTGGCACGGTTAATAATATCGCCCATCAATGGCAAGCGCAGTTTATAACGGCTCCAGCGATAGCGGCCCTGCTCGGTTTGCAGATAACGGTACAGCGCAAAGCCGGCCACCGTCAGCCCCAGCAATAACCAGGGCCAGTAGTTGACGAAAAACGCCGAGGTATTAATCAGCACCTTTGTGGTCCAGGGCAATTCGGCATGAAAGCGGGCAAACATCGCGGCAAACTGCGGAATGACAAAAATATTCAGGATCACCATTGCTACCACAATGGCCAGCAGCACAAAAGACGGATAACGCGTGGCCTGTTTAATCTGGCGGCGGGTTTCCATTTCCTGTTCAAAATAATCCGACAGCTGGGCAAAAGCATCATCGAGCCGGCCGGTGTTCTCACCAACATGCACAATACTGACAATCAGCCGGTTAAACACTTTCGGATGACTGGCCATCGCCACCGACAAACTGCGGCCTTTTTCCAGCTGCTCGGCCAAATCCAGCAGCACAGTGTTCAGCGCTTTGGAGCTGGTGCTTTCGGCAAGGCCGCGAATAGCGCGGATGATTGGAATACCGGCTTTCATCAGTGAATACATTTGCCGGGCAAATACAATTAGTTCCGGCAACCGCACCACGGGGCCAAACCAGCCGGAAAAATCCAGCTGCAGTTGACGCGTTGGCGCGATTTCACTGATATTCAGCGGGATCAACTGCCGGCGCTGCAGCTGGTCGGCCACCGCACTTTCGCTCGGCGCGTCAATCTCACCGGATTGCAACCGGCCCTGCGTATCGCGGGCGCTATAGCGGAAGCTGGCCATCAGACAGAGCCCGCCATCGCGTCTAAGTCGACATATTCCGACACCCGGATCACTTCATCGAGGCTGGTGATGCCCTGCTGGGCGTAATCCAGTGCCATAGTACCCAGGGTGCTGAAATTCTCAGAGCCATAAGCGATGCGGGCAAATTCTTCGGTGTCGTTACGCCGCAGCGCATCGGCCAGCGGTTTATCCAGCACCAGCAGTTCAAACACACCGATACGGCCTTTATAACCGGAATAGTTACAGGACTGACAACCACGGCCGCGCCAGAACTGCAGACCGGCCGGCGCGCGGAAATGCTTCAGCCAGGTTTGTTCCAGCTCGTCCGGCTGATACGGCTGTTTGCAATGCTGACAGACCCGGCGCACCAGCCGCTGCGCCAGAATGGCCCTGAGCGCACTGGCCACCAGATAAGGCGCCGCGCCCATATCAATCAGCCGTAGCGTACTGGTGACCGCGTCGTTGGTGTGCAGTGTTGACAGCACTAAGTGACCGGTCAAAGCGCCACGCAGGCCCATCTCGGCAGTTTCCTGGTCGCGCATTTCACCGACCATCAGAATGTCCGGGTCCTGCCGCAAGCTGGTGCGCAGCACACCGGCAAAATCGAGGCCGATCTTATGATTAATTTGTACCTGGTTAATCCGCGGCAGCCGGTATTCCACCGGGTCTTCGACCGTGATGATTTTGACGCCTGGCTGATTCAGCTCCGACAACACGCCGTACAAGGTGGTGGTTTTACCGGAACCCGTCGGGCCTGTGACCAGCACCATGCCATGCGGGCTTTGGATAATACGGCGCAAGCGTGCGACGATGCCCGGCGGCATGCCGGTTTCTTCCAGGCTGAGCAGGCCTGCGCTCTGGTCCAGCAGACGCATCACCACCGACTCGCCGTGTTGTACCGGCATCGTCGACATCCGCACATCGATAGTGCGGCCTTTGATTTTCATCTGAAAACGACCATCCTGCGGCAGGCGTTTTTCGGAGATATCCAGGCTGGCCATCAATTTCAGCCGCAGCACCAGCGCCGGCGCAATCCCGGTTTCCTGTAACACACTTTCCTGCAGCACACCGTCGATACGCTGGCGGATGCGCAGCACTTTTTCGTCCGGCTCGATATGAATATCCGAGGCGCGCACCTGCACCGCGTCTTCAAATAACGACTGCAGCAAGCGCGCTATGGTATTGTCCTGCTCACCTTCAGTGCTGAGCGCAGCGAAGTCGATGGTTTCGGTTTCTTCGTATTCTTCCTGCAGCTGGTGGGCAAAACTCTGTATTTCCTGGGTGCGGCGATACAGGTTGTTAAAGGCTTCAATCAGCTGGCTTTCGCGCACCACGGCGATTTCAATCTGCTTGGGCTCTAACAGCGGCGCAATTTGGTCGAGGCTGGACAAATCTGCCGGGTCACTCATCCCCAGCAACACAGATTCACCGCGGTCTTCCAGCACTAAAGCGCGCAGACGGCGGGCATGTACTTCCGGCAGCATTTGCGCCACACGCGGTTCGATGCGGCGCTGCGCTATATCGAGGAACTGCACATTCAGCTGCTGCGACAAAAACTGCAGCAACTGGTCTTCCGTCAGGTAGCCCAGTTCAATTAAGGTGGCACCCAGTTTGCGGCCATTCTGTTTTTGTGCCGTCAGGGCATTGCTGAGCTGCTGTTCGCTGATGATGCCTTCATGCACCAGCAGGTCACCCAGACGCATTTTTAAACGGGGTCTTTGCATATTATTGTCCGGTTGCGCTGGCAAGGCGCTGTTGAATAAATTGCTGACTGGCCGGACTCAGTCCGCCCAGTTGCAATGCCTGTTGATAAGCCTGTTGCGCTTCAGGCCACTGGCCGCGCTGGTCCAGCATAGTACCAAGGCCAAGCCAGGGCCGGCTGTCCTGCGGCAGCAACTGACTCCAGCGTTGAAAAGCCCGCAATGCCCGCTCCGCGTCACCGGTTTGCTGCGCCGCATGCGCTTCCAGTGCCAGCACCTGCTGCGGATATTGTTGCTGTAAGGCCGGCGTCAGTGCAGCTAACAAAGCCTGCCACTGCTGCATACCGGCAAGTTGCTGAATATTGGCCCATTGCAGCGCGGCCGACTCGCGCTGTTGCTGCTGCGCTACGCGTTGTGGATCTGCTGCTGAAATGGTCATTTGTGGTTTTACAGCTGGCGCTGAAGGCTGTGTTAGCGCTGAAGGCTCTGATCCCGCTGCCGGCTCAGCCAAAAACGCCGCATCAGCGTCGGCCAGCGCATAGGCTTCCGCGACGGAATCCGACTCGGCGACAGTCTCAGACCTGGTGACAGTATCAGTCCCTGCAGGTTCAGGTACGTGTTGCACCGCAGTTTGTGATTGTTGCACCGCGGTTTGTGATTGTGGCGTTGTGGGCAAAACCGCCCCGCGCTGCGGGGGCTTGCTCTCTACATGAGCCGCAACTGTGGTGTCAGCGGCAGGCACGACGTCAATCTTGCCGGATGCTTTAAGGGTAGGCTCTGTACTGGCTGCGACCGGCGTTGTTGGTGCAACCGCGGCGGTCAGGCTCGCAGTCGCGGCATCCGGTTCAGCTTGCGGCTTTGCAGACACAACTTCTGGTGCTGATGCCGGTTCCAGCCTCAGCTGACCAATTTCAACGCCTACCCACAATGCCGGCAACAATAACAGCGCCCAGTACCAGCGCCTGTGGGGTGAAACCGTCAGCGCTGGTGTGCGCAGCTGCGCCGGGTCAGCCGCCTGCCGTTTATCTAAATCGCGCAGCATCTGATTAATCACGCTCATCGCAGGCTCCAGCTCAGCAAAGCTGAAGGTGCCAGATACCACAGCAGAGCCAGCGTTGCAGTCGCGACCAGCAGCCAGTGCAATGCCGGATGGCGCACATCTTCGGTATCAGCGGCCGCCAGATACATCTGCTTCCAGCCGGCGCGCGGCAGACCAGCACCATAAGCCAGCAACAACGCTTTATGCGCCAGCAGATTAATCAGCCGTGGAATGCCTCTGCTGTAATAACTCAGTAACCAGACAGCCGGCGGGCTGAACAACATCCGCGTACTGCCGGCGATTTGCAGACGCTGACGCAAATATGCCGCCACTTCAGGCTGCTGTAACTGCGCCAGTTGATAGGAAAAACTGATACGCTGGCGCAACTGCCGAAACCCCGGCTGCGCCAGACGTTTATCCAGTTCTGGCTGGCCAAATAACACCACTTGCACCAGTTTACGTTGTTCTGTTTCCAGATTGGTCAGAAGCCGCAGCGCTTCCAGCGTGTCGTCCGGCAATGCCTGAGCTTCGTCAATCAGCAGCACCACTTGCCGGCCGGCGCCGGCCAGCAGCAACAACTGGCGCTGTAACAAATGCGCCAGTTGCAGCTGGTCGATATTGTCTGATTGTTTTAAACCGAGTTCGAGCGCTAAAGCCCAACGCAGCTGCTGCGGATCCAGATTGGGGTCGGGAATATAAGCCAGGCTCCAGTGCGCCGGTGCTTCGTTCAGTAACTTGCGGCACAGCAGCGTTTTACCGGTGCCGACTTCGCCGGTCACTTTAATAAAACCTTCGCCATGATTCAGTGCCGTCTGCAACACTTCCATTGCCTGCTGGTGCCCTTGCAGCCCGACATAAAAACCGGTAGTCGGTGTCAGGCTGAACGGATACTGCTGCAACTGAAAGTGGGCCAGATACATCATCAGCGCCGTTGCTGCCAGTCCTGCATTTGCAGGCTGGACTGCTGAATCTGTTGTTGTCAGACCTCAGCACCAGTGACGGTTGGTTTGAGCAGGATCACC
>CBFGPY010000271.1:0-4800 GCA_965650755.1 uncultured Chromatiaceae bacterium
GTAATTCATAAAATATACCAAAATCGCAAAGTGGCGTTTTTGCTGCACACTGAGTAAAAACTCTACATCTAACTGTAAAAAAAACCGGCACTCTTCTGCATGAATTCATTCCGATGTCGCTTGGCGATAATAGGTAAATTGCTGGTTTTATTGATTTATTCGCGAAACACTTCAGATACCTATTCGCTCTATCCGCTATCCATTTGCTTACTTATGCAACATTTTCCCGCGTGTAACAGCGCAGTAAATTGAGAAATGAGTGACCATCTATTGTTCATCAACGATGACTAAATGCTGGTCACAGAAACGCGGCGGTGTAGAAAAGCACAAGGCCTGCTACATGGGCAGGCCTTGTTTTCAGCTATTGCAGTTTTATTTGCTGAATGTCACAGATTTTTCCACCGAGCACACTGTGGTGCTGGCAGCATGACAGACTTTATAGCTGTAGGTGCCTTTCGCCGTTGGACTGTCACGGTGTGAGCCATCGTTGGCTGTGGTGATGATTTTCACACCATTGCGGTAGATGTCCACGTTTGAGGTCGTGGCATTGGCCCAGCTCAGATTGGCATAACGGGTTTTGCCCTGCATTTGTGCTGTTGCAGTCAACGTAATGGCAGTTGTACCACCGCCGCCGCAGCCATTTTGCAGCAGATAGTCGTTCGCCGCTTTGGCCTGAACAATACCGTAACCGAAGTACACATCTTTGCCGGCAGCACCTGCATCCTTCGCTGTGGCTTTTAACGCGCTACGGATTTGCGCACCGCTACAAGTTGGGTGGTTAGACCAAACCAGTGCGGCAATACCAGAGACTGCCGGCGTCGCCATCGAAGTTCCGCTCATCAGGCCGTAATCAGTGCCACCGATGGTTATAGTGGCAGTGGTTGATGCCAGTAATTGTGAACGGTCTTCAAAGGCCGCTCCAACCGCCGGAATTGAGGTGGTATTGGCAGTGCCTTCACCCAGAGTGCCGTACAACATGCCAGCGACGTTATTGATCACCACTGCGCCAACACCACCAGACAGCTGGCAGTTTTTCACTTTGTCATGGAAAGAGATCACACCACGGTCAATCAGGCAAACTTTACCGGCCGCACCGGCATTAGTGGTCTCTGCAGTGCCCATAAAGAAGGTCGCGGCACTCGCGTTACCGATATTTTCCATCGCCGAAGAGGCAAAGGCGCCTAAGTTGGTGCTAAGGCTGGAATTAGTCGCCATTCCCGCCGGATAGGTTGATAAGGTATCCACGCCACCAGCAGTGGCTTCCACACAGATGTTTTCATCGGTTTTGCCATTGGCGGTACAGCTTGGGAACTGGGAGAAACTGGCAATGGCATTGTTATTGTCATTAGCGCCAATCATCATCACCGACGGATAACCAGCAGGGTATGACCGCACATTGTTACCGTCGTTACCGGCCGCTGCCACAACTAAGCCGCCAGCGTTGACGAAGTTCTGGAAGGCATTGGATTCTGTGGTATTTGAACCGCCACCGCCTAAGCTCATGCTGATAATTTTTGCGCCGGCTGCAGTACATTTTTGCGCTGCATAAGCCAGGTCTGATGAATAGCCCCAGCCTTCGGCATTAAAGACTTTGATGATGTGCATTTTGACGCCTGGCGCCATACCGATCACGCCCACACCATTGTTCGCTGCGCCAATAGTCCCTGCGACGTGGGTGCCGTGTGGGCCACCATTGACATCCCAGCTGCCGGTGCCGCTGTCGTTGTCACCAGTGATCGAGCCCCAGTCGAAATCGATGTTGGAGCGGTCGAGGCCAGAGTCGATGATACAGACCTTAGGTGCGGTCGCCGGGTTAAAACTGACCTGATTGGCTTGTGACTGGAACACCGCATAAGGCGTCACTTGAGTCTGCATCGGATTGCCGGCAGTGTCGTTAAACAGCGCCATGGGCTTGCGTACTTCGTCTTTTTCTACCAGCTCAATGTGCGGATTGTTAAAAATGCCTTTGAGCTCTTCAAAGGATTTACCCGGGATTTCGACTGCGACAAAACCATCCGCGTCAACCTTCACTTCACCACCGGCTTGGCGCGTGATTGCAGTAATGATGCCTTTGTTCAGATTGTCGACCTGCAGAATGACCCGTTCGGCCTGTGCAGTAGTGGAGAAAGTCAGAGTCGATGCCACAGCAATAGCGATGGGCGCTATTTTGATCAGTTTTTGCATAATAAAATGTTCCTGCGTTTGGATGTTGTGTACTGACATTTATCTTAATATCTTGTTAGTTCGTCGCAGTCAGTTTGCTTAAGAACTTGCTAAACCATGGCAGAAACAATTTCGCGTCGCAAGTGTAAATTTCACATTTGTAATTAATTGTATCGAAATGAAAGCGTTGCCAAAGCACTGGCAGAGTGCAGTTTTTTTTACAGAAGTGCAGACGTCCGTTGCCTCACTCCGACAAAATAAATCTGCTGAAAGAGGTGCTGCAATGTGACTGTTCAGCGCTGTGAACCCAGTAAATACTGGCGTTCTGTGGTATAAGCCCACCAGACTTGCGGCGCGTCGCCGGCCAGAAAACGCTCTACCGATAACAGCACATCCAGCACACAAGGGTCGTGGCGCTGACCTGTTACCGCACAAAGTTGCTGATACAAATGTAAAGCAGAAACACCCACTAACTGCTGTGGTTCGGTGTAGCCAAGCAACTGATAATCTTTGGCGCCGGCTGGGCCAATATTCGGCAGATCCGTGAGTTTTTTCAGTTGATTGCGGTTTACTTTATCCGGATGCATGTGGTTTTCTCTGTTGTTGGTTGGTGTGCAAAAACCAATCGATTATAAGCACCGTGACACCTAAACAACCAGTGTACTTCTCTCACCTGTCATCGCAGTGCAACCTCCGTTAATCGGATCTGCTTGCGACGAAGCCATGCTATTGCCACACTGGTTTTGGCTGGCTGCTTACCGAGCTACCCGCTGAATAAAACAAACAAAAACAATGAGGATTAGTAAAGCCTGATCCACAACTCCCCGGGAACGACTATGCAATACCAACCCAAGACCCAATTGATAATTCGCGCCGCATTGCTGGCTTTGAGTGTCGCCGCCAGCCTGCCGCAGGCCGCACTGGCCGCCGCTGCTGAACGCACGCCTTCTGCCCCTGTCGCCGACCAGGGCGACGGCCCTTACAGCCGGCTGATTTTACGCGGTGGCACTTTTATCAGTGGCGAAGGCGCACCGCCGGTGGGTCCTGTCGATATCGTCATCGAAAATGACCGCATCAGTGAAATCACTGCCGTCGGTAATCCGGGGGTGCCGGTACTGCCAGAAGGCCGGCCAAAAGCCAAAGCCGGCGACAAAGAAATGGACGTCAGCGGCATGTACATTCTGCCGGGTTTTATTGATATGCACGGCCATATTGGCGGCTCTGCCAACGGCACGCCGGCCGAATATGTGTTTAAACTCTGGCTGGCGCATGGCATTACCACAGTGCGTGAACCAGGCAGCTTTAACGGCCTCGACTGGACGCTGAAACATGCCAAAGCCTCCAATGAACATAAAATTGTGGCGCCACGCATTGTGCCTTATGTCGGATTTGGACAGGGTTTAAGCAAGCCGGTATTCAGTCCGCAACAGGCGCGGGAATGGGTGCAAAATATTAAAAAAGCCGGTGCCGCCGGGATTAAATTTTTTGGCGCCCCACCGGCAATTATGGCGGCTGCGCTGGATGAAGCGAAGAAACAACAGCTTGGCACTATGATGCATCATGCCCAGCTCAACGTGATGCGCATGAACGCGCTGGACAGCGCGCGACTTGGCCTCACATCGATGGAACATTGGTACGGCCTGCCGGAAGCGCTGTTTACCAAGCAAGTGGTGCAAAACTACAAAGCTGATTACAACTACCAAAACGAACAGGATCGCTTTGGTGAAGCCGGCAAACTGTGGCAACAAGCGGCAGCCCCGGGGTCTGACAAATGGAATGCGGTACGGGATGAACTGATTAGCCTCAATTTCACCATCAACCCGACGCTGACCATTTATGAAGCCACCCGCAATGCCGAAGCACAGCGCAACGCGCCCTGGCATGCCGATTACACTTTGCCGGTGCTCAGTGAGTTTTTTAAACCCAACCGCTATGCGCATGGTTCATTCTGGTTTAACTGGACGACAGAGCAGGAAATTGCCTGGCGCGAAAACTACCGCATTTGGATGCAGTTCCTCAATGACTATAAAAATCACGGTGGCCGCGTCACTGCAGGTTCTGACGCTGGTTACATCTACAAAATTTATGGTTTTGCCTACATCCAGGAACTGGAACTGCTGCGCGAAGCCGGTTTTAATCCGCTGGAAGTGATTCAGGCAGCGACGTTAAACGGTGCCATTGCATTGGGCCTTGATAAAGATATCGGCAGTCTGGTGCCGGGCAAAAAAGCCGACATGGTGATAGTCGCCGAAAACCCGCTGGCCAATTTTAAAGTGTTGTACGGCAACGGCCATTATCAGCTCAACGAGCAAAACCAGCCCGAGCGGACCAAAGGCGTGCGTTATACCATTAAAGATGGCGTGGTGTATGACGCCCAGCAGCTGCTCAGCGACGTGCGTACTATGGTCAGTAACGCCAAAGTGGTGGCGCCGCTGGCTCGTTAAAGCCGGCTCGTTAAATCGGTGCACGAAGCGCGGCCAGCGCCGCGTTTGGTGCAAATAAATGTCAGCCGACATGTTAAGTATTGTTATGCGGGTCAAAAACTATATCGTTTCAGATATCGCAGCCGGCGCCAATATTTTGATGTAAAAGATTGATTGTCAACATCTTTTACATCAACACTTTCTACCCACTCAG
>CBFGPY010000272.1:0-4791 GCA_965650755.1 uncultured Chromatiaceae bacterium
GGTACTGCGTGCCGACATCGTTGCCCTGACGGTTTAATGTGGTCGGGTCATGCAGCTGAAAAAACATCTCCAGTAATAATTCGAAACTGACCTGTGCCGGATCAAACTGCAACTGCACAACTTCGGCATGGCCGGTGGTGCCGGTACAAACGGCGCGGTAATTGGCGGTGGCACTGCTGCCGCCCATATAACCGCTGACAACCTGAGACACGCCCTGTACCCGGGCAAATGCCGCTTCAATACACCAGAAACATCCGCCCGCAAAAGTTGCCAGTTGTGTCATCTTGATCCCTTATACCGATCTGCCTGTTGCCCGATAGCGTAGTCTAATACGACAAAGCAGGCCAACAGATGTGAAACAGGGAGAAAAAATATGCGGGTCGCTATCATTGGTGTAGGCATGACCGGTGCCAGTGCTGCTAGCGCTCTGGCGGATGCCGGAGCAGAGGTCACTGTCTTTGATAAAGGGCGTGGCCCGGGTGGGCGCATGTCGTCCAAACGGTTGCCTCAAGATGACACCAGCAGCGGTTATTTACAGCTCGATATGGGCGCGCAGTATTTCACCGCACGCCATCCCTGGTTTTTACGCCAGGTGCGGCAGTGGCAGCAACAAGGAGTGGTGCAGCGCTGGGATTTTGCGCCACATGTCTGGCAGCATGCATTGCTGTTGCCTTCGGATGATGAGACGACCCGCTACGTTGGCACGCCGGCCATGCATCAGATGCTACGGGCGCAGCTTGGCACTATGATGCAACATTACAGTTGCCAGGTGACGGAGCTTAGTTACAGCCTGAGTAGTTTCAGCAGTCAGCAAGCCGGTGAATGGACTATCAGCACTGCCGATGGCGCCAGCTATGCCGGTTTTGATGCGCTGCTGCTGACTTGTCCGCCAGAGCAGTGCCGCAAACTGCTGGCGACACATCCGCTTACTGAGCAGCTGCCTGCTGATCTGCTGCTGCCATGTTGGGCTGTGGCGATTGAACTCGCAGCGCCGGTGACGCATCCGGCGGTGGGAATTTTCGGCAAGTCAGGTGTCTTGAGTTGGTGTGCCCGTCACAATGCTAAACCAGGACGTCCGGCTTTAGCAGAGCATTGGGTGTTGCACCTGAATGCTTCGAGCAGTTTGCAGTTGCTTGAAGCCACGCCTGAGGAAGTAGCTGCTGTCGCTGAGCAAGCATTTAGCCAGATTATTGGCCAGAAACTTCAGGTCACTTCGGCGCTTTGTCATCGCTGGTTATATGCCAGTTATAATGCTGAAGTTGCGCCGCCCGGCGTGCTGAGTGATCCGGCGCAGCAGCTGGTCGTTGCCGGCGACTGGAGCCTCGGCGGTCGGGTAGAGAATGCCTGGCTGGCGGGTGTGATGGCGGCGAGCCGGTTGCTGCCTGACCAGATTGAAGCGCCAGACTTGTCAGCGACAACAGCCGACTTTATGCTGGCAACCTGATCAATTGCAGCGCGGTCGCAGGGACAGCGCAAAATAACGGAGTGGTTATGGGATTATTTAGTGGATTGTTAGGAAATGCCGGCGCAGTGGAATTGGCTGATGTAGAAGCGGAGCTGGCGGCATTTTTGGCCGATGGTGAGCAGGCCGAGCAGGCGTTTAAAGTACTGCGTGACATCATTGTATTTACCAATAAGCGGCTGATCCTGATTGATAAGCAAGGGATCACCGGTTCAAAAAAAGAGTATATGTCAGTGCCTTACCGCTCCATCGTACGCTTTTCCGCCGAAACCAAAGGCCACTTTGATCTCGAATCTGAGCTGCTGATTTGGCTCAGCAGCACTAATGAACCTATCCGCAAAACTTTCAGTAAAGACAGCAATATAGTCGCAGTGCAAAAAGCGCTGGCGACTTATGCCTGTCGTTGACGCCTGGTGCTACTGCCTTTGCTAGCGCTTTTGGGCTTTACCGGCATAAAAAGCCCGGCTTTTAGCCAGTATCTGACAAAGCTCAGTCACACCATCCAGGGTTCTGAGTGTAGCTCTGTGCAATAAATCGGCGTTGGGTTGCGCCAGTTGTTTGAGCTGAACGGCGCGTAGGCTGGCAAATCGCTGTGGGAAGTCAGTCAGCCTTCGGGCTTCGGTGTTGGAGGTCGGCTGTAAAATCAGTTGCGGCTGACGTTGCAGCAACGCTTCGGCGCTGACCTGTGGATAGGCACTGCCGGCATCGGCAAAGATGTTTTGGCCGCCGCACAGCGTCAGCGCCTGCATCGGCCAGGCGTCAGGCCCGATAGTCGACAGCGGTTCATCCCACAATTCGTAAAACACTGTCACAGCGCTTTGCTGCTGATATTGTTGACGCAGTGTGGCTAAACGCTGACGAAAAGCAGCAGCCTGGGCTGAGGCCTGTTGCTGCTGACCGGTTAACTCGCCAAGGCGCAGTAAATCAGTGGCAATATCATCCAGTGTTTTGGCTTCAAAGGCGACAGTGCGGACGCCCAGGCTTTGCAACCGGCTGATATCAGCGGCCGGGCTGCCGCTTTGCCAGTACAGTACTAAATCAGGTTTTAATGCCAGAATAGTTTCCAGCTGCAGGCCTGCATAGTTACCCACCCGTGGGATTTGCCGGGCTGCGGCCGGATAATCGGCATGTTCGACAGTCCCGACAATCAGCGCACCGGCGTCGATGTTATATAGCTGTTCTACCAGATGTGGCGCTAAAACCACCAGGCGCGGAGGGGGTTGTGTGACAGCAGACCAGCTCGCGCCAGTGAGGCAACAGAGCAGCAGGGCAGATAACAGTCTCACCAGTCTACTCCTCACCAGTCCACGCCCTGCTGCGCGCGAATGCCGGCGTCAAAGGCGTGTTTGACGTTTTGCACTTCGCTGACGGTATCGGCCAGTTCCAGCAGCGCCCGGTGGCAGCCACGGCCGGTGATCACGACATGTTGTAGCGGCGGACGGGCTTTAAGCACAGCCAGTACTTCGTCCAAAGCCAGATAATCGTAAGCGACCATATAAGTCAGTTCATCCAGCAGCACCAGCTGAATGGACGGATCCGACAGAAATTGCCGCGCCTCAGCCCAGACTTGCTGCGCGGCGGCGCGGTCTGTTTCACGGTTTTGTGTTTCCCAGGTAAAACCTGTTGCCATGATGGCAAAAGGTACACCATGTTGTTGCAGCAGATCACGTTCGCCACAGGCCCAGCCACCTTTGATAAATTGCACCACTGCAGCCTTTTGGCCGTGACCGGTCGCTCGGCAAACCATGCCAAAACCGGCGGTCGATTTGCCTTTGCCGTTGCCGGAGATCACCAGCAGCAAGCCCTTATCTTCTGTTGCTGCGGCGATGCGGGCATCGACCTGATCTTTGAGTTTTTGCTGGCGCTTCTGATGACCTGTTTGGTCAGCAGATTTATTTGTTTCAGAATTCATCGCTGCTCCGGCGGCTTAATAACAACAAAAAAAACAGACTGCCGCACAAGGCGGTCAAAATGCCCAGTGGCAATTCCTGTGGTGCCAGCACAGTACGGGCCGCACTGTCGACCCAGATCAGAAAGATGGCGCCACAGAGTGCACTGCCAAACAACAAGGGCACCACTTGACTGCCGAACAGCAGCCGGACCAGATGCGGGATCATTAATCCGACAAAACCAATACCGCCGCAATAAGCGACAACGACGGCGGTTAATAAAGCGCAGAGTAACAGCAATAGCAGACGCCAGCGCTGGACTGCTACCCCAAGGCTTTTCGCCATATCATCGGACCAATTCAGCGCCGCCAGCTGACGCCGGCCCACAGCACAGAGTAACAGCGTCAGTGTCAGCGTGATGCAAAGCAGTTGCACCGCCGGCCAGTCGGCGCGGCTTAAACTGCCCATCAGCCAGAACATGATACGATTGGCGGCAAAGCTGTCGGCCTGATACAACAATAAACTCGCGACGGCGCTGCAAAAAAACGACACGGCGAGGCCGGTCAGCAGCAAAGTGCTGATACTTTGCATGCCTTGTCTGGCCGCGCGCCGGGCCAAAGCTAATACCAGCAGGATGGCCAAAACGGCGCCGGCAAATGCAGCCGCGGGTAATGCCAGCGCAGGTAGCCATAAACTACTGACTGTGGCGCCTAAAGCGGCACCAGACACCACGCCAAACAGATAGGGGTCGGCCAGCGCGTTACGGCTTAGCAGCTGCAACAATGCGCCACAAACGGCGAGGGCGGCGCCGGCAAGCCCCGCCAGCAACACCCGTGGCAGCCGCAGTTGCCAGAAGATCTCAGCCTGCAGCGCATCGCTGCCGCGCCCCTGTAATAACGAAGATAGTGACACATCCACAGCACCAATCTGCAGTGCCGCCAACAGGCTGGCAAACAGCAGACCGACCCAGCATAAAAGCCGCAGCGCATTTGTCATATCGGCTCCGGCGCGAAGGTTACCCGACAACTGCCGGTATAAGGGCTTTGGTCGACCAGACAAGGCCGGCCAAACACTTGCTGCAATAAGTCGCTCTGCAGCACTTGTTGTGGTTTACCGGCAGCAATCAGCTGACCTTGCTGTAACAGAATGAGTTCATCACAGTAAGTGGCGGCCAGGTTGATGTCGTGGAAACTGGCCAGCACACAGAGACCACTGCGGCGCAAATTCGCCAGTAACTGGTGCTGAAAGCCGATATCGAGATGATTGACCGGCTCGTCGAGTAATAATAATTGCGCCTGCTGTACCAGCACCCGGGCCAGATGCGCCCGTTGTTGTTCGCCGCCGGACAGGCTGCCAAGCAGGATGTCGGCCTGCTGGCTTAAACCGGTCTGGTCCAGAATATGGTTGATATTGTCGCGGTCACTTTGATTATCACGTTGC
>CBFGPY010000273.1:0-4789 GCA_965650755.1 uncultured Chromatiaceae bacterium
GGCGGCACAGCAAAGTCCATCATCACCACATTGCCGTCGGCTGACCCGGCCTCCGATTTTGCGCTGGCGCTTGGCTGCAGTGGCGAAGTCTGTGGATCATAAAGTTCAACAATCGCAGTCGCACAAACCACCGGTTTGGACGGTGTCTGCTGACCCAGCTGCTTTACTTGCTGCTGTAACGCGGTCAGCTGCGCTTCCAATCCAGCCGCTTTGCGCCAGGCATCTAAGGCCAGACCGAGCGCCAACCCCAGCACGGCGCCAATCATCGTCTCGCCTTCCAGCGCGCCCAGGCTATAACCGGCGATAAATCCAAGCAGTGCCCACATTAAGTCGATATCCCTGTCGCTGATCTGTCACTGCAACCACCATAGCACCCGGTGGATTTGACAAACAAGATCAAGGTCGCCAGCGCTTTCGCGTGAAGAGTGACAAATCAAAAAAAATCGGCGAGCATGCTGTTTTAAAGGTCTGCACCTTTATCGGTAAGCACTGAGATGCGTAGCGATCCCGGCAACAACCGGTCTGCCGCACTGCACAAAACCAAGGACACAACATGACCCAGGCTGACGACCCGATGCTGCAGTCGATGCGCGGCACGTTATATTCGGTACAGCAACGCATCAGCGACATGATGACGTTACAGGGCCGGACACTGGCCCGGCAAAACGCCGAAACCTTGGCGCCCGGCCAGCTACAGGCTGCTGAATTTAAAGTATTTTCTCAATTTGGCGATGATGGCATCATCCAGCATCTGGTGCATCACCTGATTAAAGACCGCCATGAGCAGCGTTTTGTCGAATTTGGTGTTGGTAATTATCTCGAATCCAATACCCGTTTTTTGCTGGTCAACAACAACTGGCAGGGCCTGATTCTCGACAGCAGCAGTCAGGATATTGAGTTTATCCGCAGCCAGGAATTTTACTGGCGCCACCAGCTGACTGCGCAGCAAGCCTGGATCACCCGCGACAATATCAATCAACTGATCAGTGACGCTGGTTTTCATGGCGACATTGGTCTGCTCAGTGTCGACATCGACGGCAATGATTATTGGGTCTGGCAGGCGATTGACTGTGTCCGCCCGGTCATTGTGATCGCAGAATGGAACAGTGTGTTTGGTCCGGATGCCGCCATTACAGTGCCCTATCAGCCGCAATTTGACCGGACCGCGGCGCATTATTCCAACCTGTATTTTGGCGCCTCCATCGCCGCGCTGGCTGCGCTTGGCGCGCAAAAAGGGTATGCGCTGGTTGGTTCTAACAGCGCAGGCAACAATCTGTATTTTGTCCGGCAGGACCGGCTGAGCGGCATCCAGGCGCTGACACCGCAGCAGGCTTATGTCGAATCCAGGTTCCGCGAATCGCGTTGTCCGCAAGGCCAACTGACCTTTCTGGCCGGCGCAGCCCGGCGCTCAGAAATTGCCGGTATGCCGGTACTGGATATACACAGCGGTGAGCTCACCACTGTGGCCCGCGCGACGGCCGGCTGATGCAACTCCAGCCACCAGTCCCCTGTCAACCTCCATCAGCTGTGGAACCAATATCAGACATGCATATTTACGTGGTCACGCCAGCCTTTAACGCCGTTCAAACCATCAACAGAACCATCAACAGCGTGATTTCACAAAGTGGTGATTTTACTATTCATTACCACGTACAGGACGGTGGTTCCCGCGACGGCACTGTTGAACTGCTACAACAATGGCAGCACACACTGGCACAAGGACTGCTGCCTTTATCCTGCCGCGCGGTGCACTTCAGCTATGCCTCGGCGCCAGACAGCGGCATGTACGATGCCATTCAGCGGGGTTTTGCCCGTTTTGCCCTGCAGCCCAAGCACTGGATCACCTGGATCAATTCGGACGATTTGATATTGCCGGATTCTTTTTCATTTATCGCCAATATTGATAAAAGCCCGGGCCTCGCGGACAGCGTGAACTGGGTAACCGGCGAAGCCATGATCCTCAGAAATGGCTCTTTGTTCCGCTGCTCGCGGCGGGCGCTGAACGCTGATTTTGTCCGGGCTGGCCTTGCCGATGGCATCAGTGCCCCTTTTATCCAGCAGGAAGGCACCTTCTTCCGTGCCGGTTTATGGTTGCAATATCAGGCGCAGGCGCTGGATGGTTTTCGCTACGCCGGGGACTGGAGTTTATGGAAGCACTTTGCCAAAACAGAAACACTGTATTGTGCTGACATGCCGCTGGGCGTTTTCACCTCGCGCAACGAACAGCTCAGCAAAAAATTCTGGCACCAGTATATGCTGGAGATCTTCCGCCACAATGACTATCAACACAGTGCCAGCTACGGCAAAACTTATAAAAACCTCTATGCCAATCTGAACGACGGCGTGATTTACTCCAGACGCAAACCGAGCAAAATCCGCATCGACAACAATCAGAACACGCAGTTATATGCCGATGTAGAGCGCTGTGTCGCAGCCGGGCACATCAACACCAATTTTCGCTGCAACCGGCTGTTTATTTTCGGCTACAGCGGCTTTGCCAACCATCTGCTGAAAATTATCCGCAATCAGGGCAAAGCGGCAGACGCTATTCTGGTCAGTAAAAAAGAGTTTACTGATTCGACTGCTGACAATGTGCTGACGCTGCAAGAAGTAAAACCTGACGCCGGTGACGTGATCATCATGACCAGCTTTAAAAACAAAAAAGTACTGGGCATTTTGCAAAAACATGCGGCACAGGCGCAGATCCTGCATTGGACAGCTTTAGTACCTTTTGTCGCTGATTAGAGGCTGTAGACAACTGTGGCAGAACCGATGAATTACTTGCAGACGGCCCGGCAACTGCAACAACTGCGCGAGCGGGTGGCCGGCTTTGAGCTGGTGTTATTCGGCGCCGGCGGTGCCGGTCAGCAAATAGTGCAGCTACTGGAAGCTGTTGGTATCCCCTGCGCCTTTTTTGTCGACAACGACCCGGCCCGCTGGCAGCAACAGGTTGCCGGCCGTTATCCGATTAAAGCCCCGGCCGTGCTGCAACATCAACCGGAGCAATATTTTATCCTGATCAGCAGCGGCGCCGGCACAGCGATTCGCCAGCAGCTGGCTGAATTAGGGTTTCACGACGACAGCCAAGTTCTGCTGGCGCTTCCGCCCGATCCGTTAATGCAAGGCCGACAGATTTTCTCCGCGCTGTATCCGGATTATGCCTCAGCATTGGCAGACAGCAGCGGCTATCAGGTCGACAGTTACCGGGTGGCCGCGCTGGCCAGCCGGGAGGCGTTGCTCGAGCGGCTTGAAGGCGGCTCTCCTGTGCTAAGTGCCGATGAACAACAAATGCTGCTGGCACTGACCTGGGCAGCCAGTGCACTGCAGGCTCGGCCGGACGGCCGCCGCGCCTTGCGGGTGCTGGATTTTGGCGGCGCACTCGGGGAGCACTTTTTGCTGGTCCGCCATCTGCTGCCAGAATTGCCCATCGAGCGCTGGCTGGTTTGCGAAACGCCATTCATCACCAAGGCCGCCGCACAGTTGCCACAGCAGGCAGTCTTGCAGTTTTGCCACACCATTCCTGAGCCACCGGCTACACAAGAAAAGGCTTTTGATCTGGTGATCGCCAGTGGCAGTCTGCAATTTGTCGCCGATCCGGCGCAAAGCTTTGCCGATCTGGCCGCACTGGCGGCGCCATTTTTTTATATCAGTCGTTTTCCGCTCTGGCCCGGGCCTGTTGACGTGGTGGCCCGGCTTGACGTGCCGCCCCATCTGTTTCACGCGTCCTACCCAAGCTGGCATTTAAGCCTGGCGCAGTGGCAGCCGCGTTTTCAGCAGGCACATCAGGTGCGCGCCAGCTGGCTTAATCCGGAGTTTTATTATCAGCAAGAGCAACGCATCGACTTTTATGGCTTTTTGTTGCAGCGTCTGCCCACCGATAGCCAGAGCGTCAGGGAGTCTGTGTGATGCAGTTATTCAAGAATAAAACCGTCGTGTTGTTTGGCAGCGGCAGTCTGGCTCAGGAATGCAGCGCCTGGCTGCGCAGCCGGCACATCGCCGTGAGCGCTGTGGTGGATAACAATCCGGCCAAATGGCAGCAACAGCTTGATGGTGTTGATATTCTGCCGCCCTCCGCACTGACCGAATGGCCACAGCAACAGCTGTTGATTGTGGTCGCCAGCTCGTTTTACGCCGAGATCAAACCCCAACTACAAAGTTTGCTGCTGCGTGAATATCAGCATTTTTTATCTTTTGCCGACGCCGTCCGTTATGTCCGCGCCGCAGAGGCAAGCCAGCACCGACCTGAGATCAGCACAGCCCCGCATGCAGTGTTTAATATCGAACTGACGAACCAATGTCCGATGAAATGTGTGATGTGCGCGCGTACCGAAGGGATGACGCGCCGGCAGGGCCTGATGGACCTGGCGCTTTATACCCATATCATCGAGCAGCTGGCTGGCGAAAACCCGCAGTTCTACCGCGATAACCAGCTGTGGTTACATCATTTTGGTGAAAGCCTGCTGCACCCGCAGTTTGATACTTTTATTCAGTTCGCCGCCGAACGTCATTTACAGCCGGCGCTGTCGCTGAATCCGCTGCTGCTGACACCGGATGTGACAGAGCGACTGCTGCAAGCGCAGCCGCACTTGCTGTATATCTCACTGGATGGCCACGACAACGAGTCGTTTTACCGCATTCGCGGCGTCCGCAACGCTTATGACAAATCGCATGAACTGCTGCTGGCATTTCTGCGGCGTAAGGTGCAGCTGAACAGTAAGGTTAAAGTTGTACTGTCGATGATTAACTTCGTCGAAAATACAGAAAGTATCAAAAAAATGCAGGAATACTG
>CBFGPY010000274.1:0-4773 GCA_965650755.1 uncultured Chromatiaceae bacterium
TTATTGCAGAAATACAGCTGGCAGCTTACGGTGAAGCAAGCTGCCAGCAAAGGTCTAAAGCACTAATCCGGCGGCGAATTGCTGATACAGGCCAACTACATGCTGATAGTTGGCGAGGCTTAGCCGGGCTTCCTGATCTCTGGCACTGAGTAACTCCCGTTCAGCATCCAGCAATTGCAGAAAATCAGCCATACCACTTTGATAACGCAATTGCGTCAACCGCACGGCCTCGCTACTTGCCGCGAGCTGTTGCTGTTGTAACAGCTGTGCCCGACGGCCCTGATTGTAAGTATCCAGACTGCCTTTAAGATCCCGGATCACATCAAACACCTGGGCGCGGTATTGCTGCAGCGCCACTTCTGCACCCGCGGTGCTGGCGTCGATGCGATCTGCTACTGACATCGGGTCCGCCGCTGGCAGGCTCAGGCTCGGCGCCAGGCTCCAGCTTTGTTGATCGCTGCCGGTTTTAACACTGCCAAGCGAAACAAAACCAAGAAAACCCTGCAGCGACAGCTGCGGATACCAGGCGGCTTTATCAATAGCGAGCTGCGTATGCGCTTTGGCGAGCTGTCGTTCGGCAATCGCCAGATCTGGCCGTTTCGCCAGTACATCCTGCCACTGCGCCAGCGCCAGTGGCTGACTGAATTGCGGCAGGCTGCGTTTGGTAAGCCTCACCTCTGTTTGTGCCGTCAGCGCGGCAAGCACCAGCTGCGCCTGCGACTGCTGCAGATAGAGTGCCGGCAAGCCGGCTTCGACCTGATAAATCTGCGCCTGTAACCGGGTCAGTTCCAGTGCAGAAGCGCTACCGGCATCGAGCTGCGCCTGCACTATACCGCGGGTTTTTGCCAGGTTGGCGAGGTTGGCATGTGCCACATCAATTTGTAGCTGTGCCCCCAGCCAGTCGCCATAATGCCTGGCCACCTGCGTCAACACGGCCAGTTGCAGTTCCTGCAGACGCAATACCGCGATGTCACTGTCTTGCTGCGCCGCCTGCTCAGCCAGCGCGACCGCACCGGATAAATCCAGTTGCCAGGCGACACTGACGCCTTGCTGATAGCGGCTCGACACCACTGCGTTTTTGCCTTGCTGTGAACGTTCCATGCCTGCGGTTGCGGTCACCTGCGGCAAATCATTATCAGCCGCATCACTTTGCAGTGCGGCATACCGTTTGACGTTGGCACTGGCAGCCAGCAGGCTGGCGTTTTGCGTGCCGGCCTGCTGTAACAGCGTCATCAGTTGCGGGTCGTGCAGTTGTTGCCACCAGTCAGCCGGTGTTGCTACCAGCTGATATGTTGCCGGCAACGGCTGCTCAGCGGTCAGCTGCTTTGGTGCCTGATACTGGCTGCTGACGCAGCCACCGAGGCTCAGGCTGAGCAGCAGGGCAATAGCCGATGGTCGAAACAAGTTAGTCATGAGTCACCCCGATATGCACAGGCAGGTTGGTTTCTTCGGTATTTTTTGCCGGTTTGTTGCCGGCCAGCATGGTGTAGAACAATGGTGTCAGCAGCAGGCCAAAGAAGGTCACGCCAATCATGCCAGCAAACACCGCCACGCCCATGGCCTGACGCATTTCGGCACCTGCACCGCTACTGAATACCAGTGGCACCACGCCCATTACAAAGGCAATCGACGTCATCAGAATTGGCCGTAACCGTAAACGCGCCGCTTCCTGCACTGCCTGCAGCGCAGTCATGCCATGCTGTTGTTTTTCCCGGGCGAACTCGACAATCAGGATAGCGTTTTTGGTCGCTAAACCCACCAATACAATCAAGCCAATTTGCGTGAAGATGTTGTTGTCACCACCAAAGATCCAAACGCCAATCATCGCGGACAACAGCGTCATCGGCACAATCAGCAGGATCGCAAGTGGTAAACGCAGGCTTTCATACAAGGCGGCGAGCACCATGAAGACCAACAACAACACCAACGGGAATACCAGATATTCAGCATGACCGGCCAGAATTTGCTGATAAGTCAGCTCAGTCCACTCATAGCTGATGCCTGGTGGCAAAGTCTCGGCCAGAATTTTTTCAATAGCCGCCCGCGCTTCACCACTGCTGTAGCCCGGCGCTGGCCCACCGTTAATTTCTGCGGTCGTAAAGCCGTTGTAATGCATGACGCGGTCCGGGCCTGCGCTATGGTTGACGTTAACAAAACTGCCGATCGGTACCAGTTCACCATGCTGGTTATTCACTTTCAGATTGGCAATTTGCGCCGGATCTTGCCGGAAGGCTTCATCTGCCTGCACATTGACCTGATAAGTGCGGCCAAACTGGTTAAAGTCGTTGGCATAAGTACCGCCCAAATAACCCTGCAGTGTTGCAAACAGATCATCTAACGACACACCCTGCGCTTTGGCTTTGACCCGGTCGACATCCAAATCCAGCTGCGGCACATTAACCTGATAACCCGAGAATACGCCGGCCAGTTCCGGTGTTTGCCAGGCTTTCATCTGCACCGCCATCGTGACTTTAAACAGCTCTTCATACCCAAGGTTGGCTTTGTCTTCCAGCTGCAGGCGGAAACCGCCGATAGTGCCAAGGCCTTGCACCGGTGGTGGTGGGAAGATGGCGATAAAGGCGTCCTGAATACCGGCAAACTGGGCGTTTAAGTCGGCAGCAATAGCGCCGGCGGACAACGATGGGTCTTGCCGTTCACTGAAGTCTTTCAGCGGTGTAAATACAATGCCGGCGTTCGGACTATTGGTAAAACCATTGATCGACAAGCCAGGGAAGGCGACAGAGTGCGCTACACCAGGATGTTTCAATGCAATCTCTGACATCTGCTTAATCACAGCTTCAGTACGCTCCAGCGAGGCAGCGTCCGGCAACTGGGCAAAAGCCACCAGATATTGTTTGTCTTGTTGTGGCACATAACCGGTTGGTGTATTGGCAAAAATACCGCCGGTAAGACCGAGCAAACCGAGATACAACACGCCGGTCAGGCCACCAAAACGGATGATTTTGCTGACGGCTTTACCGTAACGCTCGCTGCCACGGGCAAACAACCGGTTAAATGGCTTGAACACCAGACGACCAAATAACTTGTCGAGCAGCACTGTCAGTTTATCCGGTGCGGCACCATGTGGTTTTAACAGCAGCGCAGCTAAAGCCGGGCTTAACGTCAGCGAGTTCAGTGCGGAAATCACCGTCGAAATGGTAATAGTCAACGCAAACTGTTTATAGAACTGGCCGGTCAGACCGGTCATAAAGGCCGTTGGTACAAACACAGCAGCCAGCACCAGCGTGGTGGCAATAATCGGGCCTGTGACTTCTTTCATCGCCTGCTGTGTGGCGGCGAGTGGTGACAAACCGGCTTCGATATTGCGCTCGACGTTTTCCACCACAACGATGGCGTCGTCAACGACAATACCAATCGCCAGCACCAGACCAAATAAGCTCAGCGCGTTCAGTGAAAAACCAAACAGGTGCATAAAGGCAAAAGTACCAATCAGCGACACCGGCACAGCCACCAGCGGGATGATGGACGCGCGCCAGGTTTGCAGGAACAGCACCACCACCAGCACGACCAGTAAAATGGCTTCAAACAGCGTTTTGACCACAGCTTCAATCGAGCCGCGCACAAACACCGTCGGGTCGTAAACGATGTCGTAACTCAGACCTTGCGGGAAATTCTGCGCAAGTTCGGCCATCCGGGCGCGCACATCGTCTGAGATTTGGATCGCATTGGAGCCAGACGCCTGAAACACCGGAATAGCAATGGCGTCTTTGTTATCCAGCAGCGATCGCAGCGCATAAGAACTGGCACCGAGCTCCAGTCTTGCCACATCTTTGAGATAACTCAGCTCGCCGTTGGCGCCGGTTTTGATAATGATATTGCCGAATTCCTCAGTGGAGGTCAGCCGGCCTTTGACGTTGATCAGGAGTTGAAAATCACTGCTGCCGGAAGGCTGCGCACCTAAACTGCCGGCGGCGGCTTGTTGGTTCTGCTCGCGAATCGCATTGACAATTTGCGGCGGCGTGAGGCCAAGCGCAGCAACTTTATTCGGGTCTAACCAGACGCGCATGCTGTATTCGCTGGCACCAAACAACCGCACAGCACCGACACCTTCAATCCGGGCCAGTTCGTCTTTGATGTTTTGCGCGGCATAGTTGGACAGATACAACATGTCATAGCGGTCATCCGGCGAGGTTAAATGCACCACCATGGTTAAATCCGGCGAGGATTTTTCGGTGACAATACCAAGCCGCTGCACTTCCTGCGGTAAACGCGGTTTGGCGCGGTCAACCCGGGCTTGCACCTGTGACTGCGCTTTGTCGACATCGCTGCCGATGGCAAAAGTGATGGTCAGGGTCATGCGGCCGTCACTGGTGGCCTGCGAGGACATATACAGCATGTTTTCCACGCCGTTGATTTCCTGCTCCAGCGGGCTTGCGACTGTGTCTGCGATGACTTTCGGGTTGGCGCCCGGATAAGTGGCGGTGACGACCACAGTAGGCGGCACCACTTCCGGGTATTCAGTGATCGGCAATTGCCAGACCGCAATGGCGCCGCTGATCACAAACAGCAGCGACAACACAGCGGCAAATATGGGCCGGCGTAAAAAATAATTCGATAACATAGATAGTGCCCCTGTTATTGGCCGGCGCCGCTCACGCTGCCGGAAGTGGCCGCCGGTTGTTGCGCGATGCGAAAGGGTTGTTGTTCACTGGCAAGCGCGGCCAGCTGTTGCGGTGTCGCCATTTCGACGCGGTTCGGTTCAATCACGATCCCCGGCCGCACCCGTTGCAGGCCATTGACGACCACTTGTTC
>CBFGPY010000275.1:0-4771 GCA_965650755.1 uncultured Chromatiaceae bacterium
AGTAGTAAAACCCAGGTCATTGAGGTTTTGTTGCAGTTCAGGTTTTAGCTGGATTTCAGTCGGATTCATCGGTTACTCGGCGCAGGGAAAAGAGCGGCGCAGTGTATAGATTTTCACCGGCGGGTCAATGTTTTTCAGCATGGCCGCAGTATGCACAACGGCACTGTCACTGGAATATCAACCGGTTGCGCGCTGCGCTTTGTTAGCTTTTAAGAAACGAAATACCGAGCTGTAATACAATTCAGGCTGATCTAACCAGCCATAATGCGCACATTGTGGTAACAGCACTAACTCAGCTTCGGAAAAACTGCCGGCGATAGTTTGAGCAGTCTCAGTGCTGATAATGTCATTTTCACCCTGCAGCACCAGCACTGGCGCCTTGAACTGTTTAAACGCAGCCTTCAAATCAAAATTGATTTTCTCCAGATCGGCAAATACCAGACTATTTATGCTCATGTCGACGACTTTTAGCCGGGCTGCGATTAATGGCGCTTTGGATTTGTCTACCACATAAGCACGGGCGCGTAGTTGGGCCAGGGTGTCGCGGGTAGTGTCGGAGTCATCGCCGCTGCGTTGGCGCAGCTGATACATCTGCATGCGGATTTGTTCCTGCAGACTCAGGTTGTTGAGTAGTCTTTCGGCGATTTGTCCGCGAAACTGTAAATCCAGTCCACCCGACGACGAGAATATGAGTTTTTCAATATGATGTGGATATTTTGCCGCATAAGCTGCGCCAAGCATGCCGCCAAAAGAATGACCTAATACCACCCATTTATCGATATGCAGGTGTTGGCGCAACTGTTCGATGTCCTGCACCATCAACGCTAACTGAATAGTGTCTGCATTAATGCTGTTGAGCTTGGAATGCCCGGTACCGCGTTGGTCAAATAAGATGGTCTGATAACCTTGCGCCGCAATCGTTTTTGCCACGGCCTCAAAGCCGGCACTGTCCAGGCCTGGTCCGCCATTGATGATCAAGACCGGCGTTCCGCTGCCAAAAGTCTGGTAATAAATATTGCCGGCATAACCGGAATCTGCCCGCACGAATGCAGCAAAACTCAACAGCAGCAAAACTACGCCATGTTGGATGCAAGTAACTACAAAGGAGACCACCAGCAGAACCTCAGCAAAACCATAGTTAGAACCGCAGCTAAGTTAGCAGGTTCGCCATGTGCTGGCAGCGGTTTTGCGGACACGGCTTTGTAACAGAACTTGTCTGTTTTTACAGCCGCAAAAAAAAGCCCCCGAAAACGGGGGCAAAGAGCGGGTGTCGAGTTGCTCAAGGGTCTTACTAACGGAACATGAACTGGAAAAAGTCGAACAATAAAACGCTGTTACTCATCGCTGCTCATAAAACCCAGCAGCTGCAGCAGGCTGGTGAACAGGTTGAAAATTGACACAAACAAGCTGACTGTCGCCATGATGTAGTTGGTCTCGCCACCATGGACGATTTCGCTGGTCTGATACAGGATCATGCCCGACATCAGCAACACAAACATCGCAGATACGGCAAGGCTCAACGCAGCAATCTCAAAAAAGAAGGCACCCAGACCGGCCAGGAAAGCGACCAGGATGCCTACGGTTAGGAAACTGCCCATAAAACTGAAGTTGGTTTTCTTAATCAACGCGTAAGCCGACAGCGCGAAAAAGATGGCGGCAGTACCGGCCATCGCCAGCATCACAATTTCACCACCGTTTGGCAGCGCCAGATAACGATTGATAATAGGACCCAGGGTGTAGCCCATAAAGCCGGTCAGACCAAAAACGCCGACCAGACCCATAGCGCTGTTACGGAATTTGGTAGTGAAAAACAACAAACCAAAATAACCAACCAGTGTGATCAAAATGCCTGGATGCGGCAGGTTCATACTGGCGCTGATGCCCGCGGTGACAGCACTGAATGCCAGTGTCATCGCCAGCAGTGAATAGGTGTTACGCAGAACTTTGTTGGCCTGTTCGACGCCGAGAGCGCCACTGTAGGCCTGTTGATGATATGTCGTCATATGCACTCCGGTTTGGGTAAAGCTGTTACCAGCCGATTTAAACTGTCTGCATTAAAACAAAGATTGTGTCATTCGGTAAAATCGAATATATCTAATACTGAATCAGTTTATAACTTACATGGTGATTGTATGACGCCGGTCAATTTTAATCAGTTGTATTATTTTTATCTGGTGGCAAAGGAGGGCAGTATTGCCAGAGTCAGTGAACAACTGCACGTCACAGCCCAAACCATCAGTGGGCAGCTGGCAGCATTAGAGCATAGTACCGGCACAGCGTTATTTGTCCGAAATGGCAAAAAATGGGGCCTGACAGAACTTGGTCGTGTCACATATCGTTACGCGGAAGACATTTTCCGTTTAGGTGATGAACTGCGCGCTGTGTTAAAAGGCAACCACGGTGTGCAGTGGCAGACCTTTACTGTCGGAGTCACTGATGTGCTGCCCAAAGCCTTTATTTACGAAATGTTGCGGCCGGTATTTACCTTGCCTGAGCAGCTGCGGCTGATTTGTGTTGAGGGCGAACAGAGTCAGTTGTTGGCTGATCTGGCGTTAAATAAACTGGATTTAGTATTAACGGATCAGCCGTTGTCACCATCCAGTCCGTTAAAGGCATACAGTCATCAAATCGTCGAATCCGGCACCAGTTTTTTTGCCAGTCCGTCCTTAGCCGCGCGGTTGCGGCCTGTCAGTTTTCCGGCTTGCCTGCATCGACAGCCGTTATTGCTGCAAAGTAAAAGGTCGATTATCCGCCAGCGTCTGGATGCCTGGTTTTCCCAGCACGCGGTCAGCGGTCAGATTGTGGCCGAGTTTGATGATAGTGCACTGATGAAAGCTTTTGGTCAGCAGGGCCTCGGGGTGTTTTCTGCGCCTAGCCTGATTGAAGCCGCTATTTGCCGGCAATATGAAGTAGAAGTCATTGGTCGTACTGACCAGGTCAAAGAGGTGTTTTACGCGATTTCGCCGGAGCGTAAATTAACGCATCCGGCGGTTTTACAGCTAGTACAGGCATTAGCGCAGGGCTGAAAAAGTATTAGTGAGCGAATCTGCCAAGCTGCTGCTGAGTTTCTGCCGTGGCTTTTAACAGGGTCTGTCCGGCGGTTTCAATCGACGACATTTGCTGATAAGCATCAGTAGTGCCTTGCTCGATGGCACTCAGATGCTGGTGTGTTTGCTGATAACTTTGCTCCAGATCCAGCACAGAGCCAGTGATCTGCTGCACGCCCTGTTTAGCTTGTGTCAGTTGCGTTTGCAGTTGAGCAAACTCGCTGGCGGTCAGTCCAATGGACTGCTGAGCCTGTCCGGCCTGTTCATTCAGCCGTTCGGATTCGGCCCGAGTGTCGCGGACCAGTCGTTCCATATCATTCAGAAAGCCGGAAATTTGCCGGGTGGCCTCATTGACCTTCGCAGCCAGGGTCCGGACTTCGTCAGCGACAACTGCAAAACCGCGGCCGGCGTCACCGGCCCGGGCCGCTTCTATGGCGGCATTTAACGCCAGTAAATTCGTTTGATCGGAGAAATTCTCCACCATTTGCAGAATTTGCCGCACATTTTCTGAATTCTTTTGTAGGCCTTCCACGGTCGCACCAAAGGTTTCCAGCAATTGCACTATGCCGGATAACTGAGTTGAGATGGTTTGCATGCCGCTGCTGGCATCTGCTGCTTTGGTCACTGTGGTCTGGGCAATCTGATTCATCTGATCGCCGGTGCTGACAATGGCCGCCAGCTGATCCAGCACATGGTCGCTTTCAGTACGGATTTTTTCGCTGCGCTGCTCAGTTGCCTGCAGGTGGCTGCGCGTGGTTTTGACGGCGCTGCTGACTTGCTCGTTGATTTGATGAGTATGCTGGGCCTGGTGATGCAACTGAGTCAGTAAATCAGCCAGCTGGCTGACAAACTGGTTATATTCTTCGGATAAAGTGCGGAATTCATCATAGGTAAAAGCGGGCAGACGATGGTTTAAATCAGTCCCTTTCTGGTTAGCTTTTTGCAGTGCCTGCACCAATGCCTGCACTGGCCGCACTATCAGATAAATCAAATAACCAATCGTAAACAGAAAGGCTGCGGTGCCCATTAACAGAGTCGTCCACCAGGCACTACTGGCACCTCCGGTATCCGGGTAAGCAAAATACAGCGCTAACCAGAAAATGACGGTTAAAAAGCCAATATTCCCGATGATTTTTTTACTGAGACTATCAAAAAAGGTGCGTTCGATCGTGGTATACAGACTTGAAAACCAATTCATGCCGGGCTCCCGCTAACTGATTGTGGCTGTTGCAGAATCTACCATAGCAAATATTCAGCGGTTTGCGGTAAATCAGCATTCGCTGTGATTGGCCGGATTTTTGCGACAAAAAAGGCTGCGCAATGGCAGCCTTGTGTTATCAAACCGCAGTTAGAGCCGCTCCAGTACCGCCTGAGTAAAATCAGTGGTGCCGTGCGTGCCGCCGAGGTCGCGGGTGGTGCGGTCGCCGCTGGCAATCACATCAGTTACCGCCGCCAGAATTTTTTGCGCTTTATCTTTCATGCCGAGGTATTCCAGCATTTGAATTGAGGCCAGAATCACTGAGCTTGGGTTTGCCAGGTTTTTACCGGCGATATCCGGCGCGCTGCCGTGAACAGCTTCGAAAATTGCACAATCTTTGCCGATATTGGCGCCAGGCGCCATACCCAGACCACCAACCAGACCGGCACAGAGATCTGACAGAATATCACCGAACAGATTAGTAGTAACAATGACGTCAAACTGCTGCGGATTCATCACTAACTGC
>CBFGPY010000276.1:0-4756 GCA_965650755.1 uncultured Chromatiaceae bacterium
CTGAAGACGTAGGTTTTTCGGACGGGGGTTCAAATCCCCCCAGCTCCACCAATAAGCCGAGAGGCACTAAAAACCCTAAGAATCAACACCTTAGGGTTTTCTTTTTTGGGGTTTGTAGACCCTTTTCGTAGACCTTAGGCAATAAATCGATCAGACACCAATCAACCTCAGGGCTTTTTTTTAACCACAGTTTTCAGTCATGATGGCACAAGGCAGCTTCTAAATTCTCACATCATCAACGCGGCCTCAATGGATCAGGGATACTTCAAATGGCTGAGAAGCATAAAGGCACTTTGGTGCAGTGGGATGATGCCAAAGGTTTTGGTTTTATTGAGCCGAGATTACCTGGGCCGCGTGTTTTTGTGCATATCAGTGATTTTGCCCGTCAGACTCCACGGCCGGAAGCTGGCTTGCAGCTGGTCTATCAGCTGGCGAATTCTGCTGATGGTAAACAACGGGCGGTCGCTGTGTTGCAAAGCCGGCTGGATGGAAAACCGCTTTCTGCAACAGAAAAACCAAACTCCGGACCGTCCAAACTGGCCCCATTGTTTACGCTGGCGTTTTGTCTTTCGCTGGCCGCAGCCACCGGCCTTGGGCTGGTCCCCTTCCTGATTGCCAGCGCCTGTCTGCTGATGTCCGTATTAACCTTTGGCTTGTACGCCCTGGATAAAAGAGCTGCGCGTGCCGGCCGTTGGCGAACCAGCGAAGCGACGTTACTTTGCGCCGGACTACTCGGCGGCTGGCCAGGGGCAGTCCTCGCCCAACATTGGTTACGGCATAAAACCGTGAAAACCAGTTTTCGCCTGCAATTCTGGGCCACTGTTGCCCTGCATTGTTGCTTATTGCTGCTGGCGTATGACCAACAGTTTTTTGGTCTTCCATACCGCTTTTAACCCGATGATTGACAGAAAAAACCCAGCACCATACTGTAGCTAAACTATTTATTTTTCAGGAAAAACCCATGGAAACGGCCTTTATCAACGCCAGTCTTATCAACCTCGCGCTGAACTTAAGTTACACCGTGATTTCACTCTTTGTTGCTGTGGCGGCGCTGATGGTGATCGATAAAGTACTGCTGAAAAAACTCGATATTCAGCAGGAGCTTGCCAACAACAACCTCGCGGTCGCGATTTTTTGCTCAGCCCTGATGATTTTTGTCGCGCTGATTATCTGCTTTGGTTTGCAACACTAAGATGCGCTGGCTGTGGCTGCTGTTTTTATTGGCCCTTGGCTGTATTTTTTGGCTGGACCGCCCATCAGCAACCCTGTCAGAAAGCCAGCAACTGATGTTGATGCTACAACAAAGTGCAGATCGGCTACCTGCCGAAATGTTGCGGCACAACAGAGCCGGTGTGCTGACCATGCAGACAACAGGTGAGACCATCAGTGAAATGGACATCGCTGCTACATTGCTGGACAACAAAGATGACCAGGCGCGGCCATTTATGTGGCAGGACCAAAATGGCCGACCAGCCATTATCAGTGCGCAAGGCATTGATGCTGAACACCATTTTGCCAATAGTTATCTGGTTGGCGCCCATCCGTTTCGCATTGATAACCCGGCATTACCGCTGCATTTCCTGGCGAAGCGCAAGGTTTATCAATACGACCAGCAGCAGTACCAGCGCGGCGATGTCTGGCAAAATTCTGCGCAGGCCTGGGTGCATTTACGGGGTGATTGTGAAGACCATGCGATGATCCTGGCGGACTGGCTGCTGGCCGAAGGTTTTGACGCGCGGGTGGTGCTGGGCAGCTATCGTGGCGAAGGCCATGCCTGGGTGGTGGCTTTTCTGCAGGGGCAGGTTTATCTGTTAGAAGCCACCGACAAACAAGCGGGTAAAAGCTGGCAACATTTGCCGCTGGCGGCGCTAGCCAGCGATTATCACGCCGAATTTATGTTTAACCGTGACAAATTTTGGGTGCGCAAAGCGCAGGCCCCACAACCTGACTATCAAAGTGCGCAATGGCTTGAAACGGCGCAGTTTCGTACTCCCGATCCGGAGTAACAGCGTTTCTGCGCTAGTCTACACCACACTGTTAATATCAGATTCATCCTGGCCCGTTATGGTGAAGTTATCCCAGCTGCAACAGCGTATACGGAGCCTGCCATGGAAAAGCCAATCTTGCGTACAGTTATGATCCTGACTGGTATTCTGACCTTTTCGATTTCGGCGTTATCCTCAGCGCCGGCCCGTTGTTTATCCCTCTCCCACGCCAATGACAAAGCCATGTGTCTGGCCAAAGCTCAGCTTGATGTCAGCCGCTGCGCGCAAATCAGCGATGGCGCTTTGCAGCAGCAATGTCAGCAGGCCGTGCATACGACAAATTAATTTGCCCCGCTGGCAGTCTGTGTTGTCCTTTTGGCTGCCGGCATTTTCATCGCTGAATTGCGCTGGAATGATGAAGCCTTGCCGGGCTGTGCCTTTTCTGGCTATGGTAGGCCTGAGTTTTCTTTTCACAGTGCCAGATGAATCAGTCCACCCCCCCAGTCTGCAAACAGATACAGCAAAGCTGCCGCGCCAACTCGGTTTCTGGAGTTTATGGCTGCTGGTGATTAATGGCCTGATTGGTGCCGGCATTTTCGGTTTGCCAGCCGGCGCCGCAAGACTGGCCGGTGATTTCAGCCTGTGGCTGTATCCGCTTTGCGCTTTGTTAATCCTGCCGGTGCTGTTGTGTTTTGCTGAACTCGCCAGCCGGTTTGCCGGTAGCGGCGGGCCGGCACGATATGCCGATGCAGCTTTTGGCCCGGTGTTCGGCTTTCAGGCCGGCTGGTTGTATTATCTGGCCCGGCTGGTGTCGGTCGCGGCGAACAGCGTGTTGCTGGTCGATTCGGTCAGTTATTTTTTCCCAGCGCTGCAAAGTGGCAATCCGCGCTTGCTGCTGTTGCTTGGCATCATTGGTAGCCTGACGCTACTGAATGTCTGTGGCGTGCGCCAGACGATGCGCTGGTTAGGGGCATTAACGGGGGTAAAAATTGCCATCATTGCCGGTTTTGCCGCCAGTGGTTGTGCTTTATTCCTGATGCCTGCAGCACCGCTGCACCACATTCAATGGCAGCCATTCTGGAGTTATACCGCCGTCAGCGACGGCCCGGCCGCCCTACTGTTGCTGGTCTATGCCTTTGTTGGCTTTGAGTCGGCGCTAATTCCGGCCGGCGAAGCGAAAAACCCGCAACGCGATTTGCCCCGTGCTTTGTTACTTGGATTAGCCGTTGTCACTTTGTTGTATATGGCTGTACAGGCCGCTTGCCTGCTTTTGCTGCCAGACCTCGCCGCCAGCAAAACGCCGCTGCTGGAGGCCACAGCGCATGCCGCAGGTTTATGGGGCTACGAGCAGTGGCGCCCTGCCGCGACTGCCGTGCTGATGTCGGGCATTATCGCCTCGGTCAGTGCCAATCTGTTGGGAGCTATGTTCTCGACGCCACGCCTCAGCCACAGCCTGGCGACACAAGGCCAGCTACCGGTCTGGTTTGCGAAGGTCCATCCGCGTTTTCGGACACCAGCCAACGCCATCTGGTTTTTTGGCGCCCTGACTCTGTTGCTGGCCTGCGCCGGCAGTTTTTTCTATCTGGCGGCAGCAACAGTCCTCATCCGCGCTTTATTGTACGGTCTGTGTTGCATAGCGTTGCCCGTGCTGCGCCGCCAGCAGCCATCTGAGCTGCAACTGCCGCTGGCAATGTTATTGCCCTGGCTTGGCCTCGCGGTTTGTCTGTGGCTGGCTTCGCAGGTCAGCAGCACTTCAGTCTGGTTAACTGCAGCTCTCATCGCATTAGGGATTACACTGTCGCAGCTCGCCCAAAGCACAACAAAACGCTGAAAAGGTTATGCCGGTCCGATGAATCGCAGGTTATCGGTATTTTTGTGCTCTATGTCGCCTGCAGCACCGTCAGCCAGGCTAGAACCGACTATGCTGGGGTTTAACACCGTTCGTCTGGCCATCGGTAAAATTGGCGACCGCAGGCTTTAATTTTGCCGCTGCTGACACCACAGTAAATAAAGGTACATCAATCAAGAGCTTTGGCTCTGGCATCTGAGGATTTAACATGGCGAAGAAACAACCGAAGTCTGCACAACTGGATATTGGCATTTCACTGGAACACCGCGAAAAAATCGTCAAAGGCTTATCCGCCTTGTTGGCCGACAGCTACACGCTGTACCTGATGACGCATAACTTCCACTGGAACGTCACAGGCCCGCAGTTTAACAGCCTGCATAATATGTTTATGGCGCAGTACACCGAACAATGGAATGCGCTGGATATCATCGCTGAACGCATCCGCGCTTTAGGTTTCCCGGCACCCGGCACATACAAAGAGTTCGTCAAACTGACGTCAATTAAAGAAGTTGAAGGTGTGCCCTCTGCCAATGAAATGGTACAGCATCTGGTGAATGCGCAGGAGACCACAGCCCGCACCGCGCGCAGCCTGTTTGATCTGGTCGGCGAAGCCAATGATCAACCGACAGCCGATGTGCTGACACAGCGTCTGAATGTGCACGAAAAAACCGCCTGGATGCTGAGAAGCCTGTTGGCGGAGTAATCCCGAACCGGCAACAGGCGCTATTGCTGTGCGCCTTGCCGACATTTTCAGCGAACTGTCGAGCCATTGCAGTGCAGTGGTTGACAGTGCGCGGCGCAGCACAGAAGATAACCGCCTGTTTTCATCCGCGTCTGCCTTTGATACGCGTTCTGCCTGAGGTTGTCTGTGTCAGCGTCTCCCCAACAAACATTTTTACAAGGTCTTGGTCTTGGTATCGGC
>CBFGPY010000277.1:0-4733 GCA_965650755.1 uncultured Chromatiaceae bacterium
TCGGTCGTGCGATTCGCCAGCGCCAACCGTGCCTGGCTTTGCTCCCCGGCTTCGTGTAGCTGAGCAATGTCCGCGGTGTCCTGTTCGTCACGGCTGAAAAAACGCGCAGCACTGCCATAAACCGACAACTGAAAACGTGAGCCACTTAATAAGCCACCAATCAGTTTTGTCAGGTTTTTACTGTAACTGTTTTCAACCGAAGTCTTCGGATCGGTGGCCATCCAGGCGGTTCCCTGTTATGAGGCGTGCGTAAAACTACACGATAGCTGAAGTTCACGCTGGCGTGAAGCCAGCCGCCGGCACAGCGCGATATTTGGAACAAAGTTGCGCAGCGTGGCCGGCTGGCATAGTATTCGAAGACATGTCCTTAATCTGTGTGATGTTTTGGTTTTTAACATCATGCAGTTGCAATCCGGCCCAACCAGGAGCCTTCATGAGAAAAAATAAAATTATTAATACCGATGACGTCCTGCTGACGTTGTGTACCGCTGTGACTCAGGTCTTTGCCGCAGCAGGCAATTCACAGATTGCCTATTCGCCGATGGTACAGAAAATCCACAAAACCTGTTTGCGCCCGGACCTGGGGTGCTTTGTATTGTTTGATGGCGGTTTCTCCGGCCTGGTGGTGATCAATTTCACTGCGGAAGCTGCGATGGAAATTTACCGCAAGTACATGATGAGTATGGGTATGCCTGAAACTGAACTGGCGCAGTTCCACACGTCAGATGAAGTCGGCAACGTGATGGGTGAGTTGATGAACCAGATTGTCGGTGACTTCACTAACCGGGTTCGTCAGGAATTACAAACCTCGATTAATCAAAGTCAGCCAAAGATGATGGCGATTAACAAACAAGTGCAAATTCTGATCAATACCCAACTCGATCAGCCACAGGCACGACGGGTGACATTTAATACGCCGCTGCACAATATTTTCTATCTGGAACTAGCGATGGATAAAACCGAATTTATCCAGTTACATGAATTTGAGACGGCAGCTGAAGAGAACGTCGACGACATTCTGGCCAATGCAAATAATCAGACTACTGCGGACAGTGCCGCAGAAGCGGATGTGGATGACGACTTCCTCGCTAATCTCGGGCTTTAATCACAGAGTGTGAGCGTCCGGAATCGACCTGACACCGCGGCTATCATGCCGCGGTGTTGTTTTTATTGCCGCTTTGCAGCACTGGCAGTTCCAGACTAAAACGTGCACCGCCGAGCAGGGAATCGTCAATTCGCAGCCGTCCCTGATGCCAGCCCACGATGCGGCTGACGATCGCCAGACCTAAACCAAAACCACCTTTGTCGCGACTGCGGCTTTGGTCGACCCGGACAAAAGGTTGCAGAATTGCATCCCTTTGCTCGGCGGGGATACCTGGGCCGTCATCTTCAACGACGAAATTCAGCCAGTTTCCATGTTGTTGTACCGACAGTAACACCTGGCTACGGGCATAACGTTTGGCATTGAGCAGCAGGTTTTGCAGTGCCCGTTCCAGATAATGGCCATCACAAGTCCAATGCAGCCGCGCCGGTCTTTGCAGCAAAATTGGCGCGCCTGGCAGTGGTGACAGCTTTTCCAGCAGATTTTCCAGCAATTCCACCAGATTGACGTCCTCAAAGCTTAACCGCACCGTTTGCGCTTCCAGCCGGGCATAATCAAGCATTTCATCAACCAGTTGATCGAGTTCGGCTAAATCCTGCTGCATCGCGCGTTTTTCGCTGTCCGGCAGCGCTTGTAGTTCCAGTGCAAACTTCAGCCGGGCCAGCGGTGTGCGCAGTTCATGCGATACCGCATGCGTCATTTCTCGCTGTAGCGACATCAGCCGCAAAATTTGCCTGGCCATCAGTTGGACGCTGCCAGCGATGGGGGCGAGCAGTGAGCGTTCCGGTAACGGCGGGTCCGGTAACTGCATACCCTGGCCAAACTGGCGCAACTGGCGCTGCAAGATTTCGATATCGCGGGACACCGGCCATAAAAAACCAGCCAGTGCTATCCCGAGCAGCAGAAAAAACAGCAGTGTGAACAGATAAGTGTTATGCGCCGGAACTTCGACCTGCACCGGACCGAACTGCAGCAGCTGGTCTTGCACCATCTGGTAGAAATACACCTGATCGTCACTGAACAAAGGGACCAGTTGACCTCTTTCCAGCGCCTGAGACTCAGCGTCGGACCAGGCAATGCTTTGTGGCGGCATGGTTTGCAGCGCCAGATTCAGTTGTGCCGCAACCTGTTCGGCACTTTGTTCCGGCGCGGCCAGCTGGTAAGCTAGACTTTGCCCCAGCAAGTCTACCCAGCCGGGTAGTTCCGGGCTTTGACTATGTTCCCATAAGCGTTCGACTGACCAGCCGATGGCTAATAACATCAGCAACATAAACAGATAGAAACGCAGGAACAAACGGCGCATGGTCAGTTCCAGGCATCCGCAACGAACAAATATCCTTTACCCCAGACTGTTTTAATCCGGAACGGCGTTTCGGCGTTATCACCCAGTTTGCGGCGCAAATGCGACACCCGCACATCCACTGTACGGTCCAGACCATCATATTCGCGGCCGATGATCTGTTTATGGATGGCTTCACGGCGCACCGTCTGGCCGGCGTGTTTGGCCAGCATCCACAGTAGATCAAACTCGTAACTGGTCAGTTCGACCAGCTGGTTATCATAATAGGCTTCGCGGGCAGACTGATTGAGTTTGAGTTTGCCAAACTCAAGCCGCTGCTGATCTGCTGCACTGCCGCCCTGAGTGCGGCGCAGTAAAGCATGGATCCGCGCCAGCAGCACACGCGGCTCAACCGGTTTAATCACATAATCGTCGGCACCGAGTTCAAGGCCCAGCACCTGATCGATATCGCTTTGTTTGGCAGTTAACATTAATACTGGTTGTTTGTACCAGCCGCGCAACGCGCGACAGACGGCAAAACCATCCAACCCGGGCAACATCAGATCGAGCACGACCAAATCAGGGCCAAAATCTTTACATTGCTGTTCTGCCTGCAAACCATTGTCACAGACTTGTACCGTAAAGCCGTGTTGTTGCAAAAAACTCTGCACCAGACTGGCCAGACGTTGATCATCTTCAACTAACAGAATTTTACTCATCAGAACACACTCCAGGGGGCGACCAGCCGGCGTTTGCGCGCGGGTTGGCGACTTAACACGGATAATTGACGGGACAAGCGCGGTTGACCCGCAGCACGCAACAGTAACTGTGCAGAGCCTTCCAGCTGCGCCTGATAACTCAGCTCGCCAGAGGTTTGTTTTTGCCAGCAATGCAACGACAATCCCTCAAGCTCGGCGCACAATGAAATGGGTTCAGGGTGCTGCCACGACAGGTGAAAATCCAGTTGGCAGCTGTCTGATTTCTGGTCGGCGACGCAGACAACAGGCGCAATTTGCCAGCATAAGGCCTGATCACATTGCTGGTCTGCCGGCGCAGCCTGTGCAGCGGTATGGACCAGCAAAATCAGCCACAGCGCAGACCGCATCAGAGAAACCGGTAACTAAAGCCGATAAACCAGCTGTGAGCGGTGGATTCCTGCAGCAACGGACTTTGCATTTTGCCACCGGCCAGCGGAACTTCGACATCGGTATTGAGCCAGCGATGTCGCCATAAACTCAGCAGTTGCCAGCGCTCGGTCAGCGGATACTGCCATTGCAGACTGATTTCCGGCTGCCAGCTGGCAAGCGCGCGGTATTCCAGACCTTCGCCTTCATTGGCGTTCAGCCCATAATAGGTATTCATTAAATGCTGATCCATCCATGCCAATGCAACACACAGTTGCCAGTGTCCAAGCCGGTTTTGCCAGCCCGAGCTCGCCGCCAGACGCAGATGCTGTCCGTCATACTGCTGGCTGATATCATGCCACCAGTTCAGTTTCAGCTGTAAGCCGGGTAAAAACCAGTCCAGTTGCAAACCACCATCCAGCGCCAACGGTCTTTTGTCCGCATCGCCAATAGAAAGTTCTTGTTTCATCGCAACTTTTTGAACCGGGCCTGCCACACCCATGCCGGAGATAAATTGTGTTTCAAACAGGTTGACGGCAGACCGTCTGCGGAAATACCCTTGTTCTTCGTTCAGACGACTGACCAGGCTGAGCTGGATATCATCATGTAGTTGCCAGCTATAGCCTAGTGTCGCATTGTCGAAGAACCAGTGTTCGCCGTAATAGCTGATGTCTGGCATCAGCCAGAGCGGAAAATTGTGGCCGCCGTATAGTGGATTTGAACGAAATCCAGCGCCTATGGCCAGATTGATTTGCCATTGTTCTGTGGCAACGCAGGGTTCCTGCGTGTTGCTGTCCGTGCAGTCGGCGTGTACCGGTGTGACGACACCGATAACAATAAGAATGAAGTACAATGCCCGTAACATCATGATCTGAGCCTGTGCTGCTGTAAATGTCGGCACTTTATCATCGTGGCCGGGGGCAGGCAGCAAAAATAACATTGTTTCACAAATTGGCCGGGGAATTGTCACAGATGCGTCGTGACCCGATCTTTAGACTAAACCGGCATTTTGTGGATGGAGACTTACAGTGCAACATGAGTTAAATGCACCAGACCTCGGCCGCTATTGCCGGTTACAGATTATGGCGTTTCTGGTGCTGAATTTGTTGGGGTCCTGTGTCCATGTGCCACCCGGCCATGGTGCTGTGCCAGTGGTGAAACCGGCACCGTCAAATCTGCAGGTCGCGACACCGGCGAAGGCAGTTCGCAAAACGACAGCTGCCACACC
>CBFGPY010000278.1:0-4720 GCA_965650755.1 uncultured Chromatiaceae bacterium
AACTCTATCGGGAACTGTCCCCCACCTGGCAAAGACGGTGGTGTAATAGGCAGAATTCGCACACCGGCAATCTCGCTGAGTTTCTGCTGCACATCCGGCAAAATCTCAGTCGTGGTACGGTCACGTTCAGCCCAGGGTTTGGTTACCATGCCGCTGAAGCCACCGGTCGGGAACGTGATCTGGAAGGTAAAGTCAGTCTCAGGCACGCCCATAAACACTTCATTGACCTGCTTACCGTAAAACGAAGCCTGGTCAATGGTTGAGTTAGCCGGCGTGTCGACAATACCAAAGATGACGCCCTGATCTTCGGTAGGCGCCAGCTCTTTGCTCGACATCACATACAGTGGCACCACACAGAGCGAGATAAAAACCCAGAACAGGTAGACGCCGATGCGGTTTTCCAGACTGGCGTTGAGTTTGCGGCTGTAAAACGCAGCAAACCGATCAAAAATCTTCGACAACGGCGCTTTGATCTCCCGGTGCGGTGACAACATCCGCGACGCCATCATCGGCGATAAAGTCACAGCAACGATAGCCGAGATGGTGACAGCGCCAGCCAGCGTGATGGCGAATTCGCGGAATAAAGTGCCGGTTAACCCACCCTGCAGACCTATTGGGATATACACCGACATCAGCGTGACTGTCATCGCCAGAATCGGACCGGCGAGTTCACGGGCCGCCACTAAAGAGGCATGAAACGGTTTTAAACCTTCCTGAATATGCCGCTCTATGTTTTCTACCATCACGATGGCGTCGTCGACGACCAGACCGACAGATAAAACGATAGACAATAAGGTCAGCAGATTCAGTGAGAAACCGCAAAGCTGCATGATAAACACAGCGCCAATCAGCGACAGTGGAATTGCTACCAATGGGATCAGCACGGAACGACTAAAACCGAGGAACAGGAAAATCACAATAATGATGATAATCAGCGTTTCAGCCAGGGTTTTAATCACGTCCTGAATGGCTGCGTCAATATACTTGGTGGCGTCATAAGAGACTTCACCCGACAAACCGGCCGGTAAATCCGCTTTGATTTTTTCCATCTCAGCAGTGACATTGCGAATGACTTCCAGGCTGTTGGCATTCGGCGCGACAAACACCCCCATAAACACGGCGGTCTGACCGGAATAGTTCACTTCAACGCTGTAATCGTCTGCGCCCAGCACAATGTCCGCGACATCTGCCAATCTGATCACGCCGTCGGCGTTTTGCCGCACCACAATACGCCGGAAGTCTTCGACATTGGTCAGGCCGGCATTAGCGTTCAGGTTCACCTGAGTATAACTACCTTTGGTCTGACCAATGGCTGCCTGCACGTTCTGCGCTTGTAATGCCGCACGGATCTCCGCCGGCGTCACACCAACTGCCGCCATTTTTTCGGTTTTCAGCCAAATCCGCATCGCGAAGGTGCGGCCACCGAGGATCTCTGCCTTTTGTACACCATTCACCGCTATCAGCCGCGGTTGCACCGAACGGGTTAAAAACTCGGTAATTTGGTTCTGCTCCAGAATGTCAGAGCTGAAACTTAAGTACGCCTGGGCAAACTGGCTGTCAGCAGCTTCAATTGCCAGCGCAGGCACTTCCGCTTCCGGTGGCAGTTCACCCCGCACCTGATTCACTTTGGCACTGATTTCCGTCATCGCTTTCAACGGGTCATAGTTGAGTTGCAAATGGGCGGTGATTGTCGACACGCCCATGCTGCTTTGTGATTCGATATAGTCAATCCCGCCCGCAGAAGCGATGGCACGCTCAATCGGCGAGGTAATAAAACCCCGGATCACATCAGAGTTCGCCCCGATATACACAGTTGTGATCTTGATCACTGCGATATCGCTGCGTGGGTACTGCCGCACAGACAAGCTGCTGAGCGACTGGATACCAGCCAGTAAAATCAGCAAACTGACCACTATCGCCAGTACCGGCTTTTTAATAAAAATATCGGTATATTTCATACAAACCTGCCTGTGGCGCCTTAACTGTCAGTGGGCGTTGGATTGGCTTTGAATTCCGGTGTCGGTTTTGCACCAATCACCACAGCCTGGTTATTAAACAATTTGAAAGCGCCTGCACTGACCACTTTCTCACCGGTTTTTAAGCCTTTGGTCACTTCAATAAAGTCGCCGAGCGCTTTGCCGGTCTGAATAAACTGCTGACGCGCTACCAGCTTGCCGTCTTTCTCGTCGACGACAAACAGCGTATCGCCATAAGGTGCATAAATGATGGCGGCTGCAGGTACCGCTAACACTGAATGCGGGTCGCTGAGTGTGACTGTGGTTGTTACCGCCATGCCCGGCACCAGCGATTTGCTGGCATTATCCAGCGACGACTGCACTGTGACATTGCGGGTTTCCGGATGGATTTCAGTACCAATCGCCGTTACAACGCCTGTTACCACCTGATTACTGCGGCCACCGGTCGCAACTTCAACAGGTAAACCGGTGTTCATCTGACTCAACCAGTCCTGTGGCACCGGGAAATTGACCCGCACGCGATTTGTTGCCTGCAGAGATACAATGGCAGTGCCGACCTGCAAATCAGTACCGAGGTCAACCTGGCGGATACCAACCCGGCCATCAAATGGCGCGCGGATCAGTTTCTTCTGCAGCGTTGCATTTAAGTCATCCACATCACCCTGCGCCGATTCGACTTGTTGCAGAGCAGTGTCCAGTTCACTCTGGCTGGCCAGTTTGTTGGTTTTCAGCTCTTTAATCCGCTGATAGCTGGTTTTAGCCAGTTTTAAGCGGGCTTGCGCGGCATTTAACTGGGCTGCTTCGTTAATCGATTCCTGCTCAATCAGCACATCGCCGGCTTTGACTTCAGCACCAGACTGAAAGGTAATGCGCTTCACTTTGCCCGGCACCTGTGCGGAAATCATGATGCCTTCATCCGCTTCAACAGTACCGATGGCGGTGTAGGTATTAGGCCATTGTTGCTCAGCAGCAACAAAGACAGAGACGGTTTCCGGTGGCTGGATCTGGCCGCCACCTGCGGCCATCACACTAAACTGGTCCATTTTGACGGCCACGACAGTGCCAACCAGCACAGCGGTGATCACAAGAGACATCAACACAGGTTTCAGGATTTTCATATTAAGAGCCAAGGTTGCGTTATAAGGGGGATGTGTCAGGTGATTTCAGGACTCCTTAGGAAACCACCGAAAAACACCTGTATAAAATAACACGGTTTGTGCGACTCCACGACAGAGAAACGCGCAAAATGTCAGCACAGAAATGTAAAAAGCTGTTAATAGTGTCGTGAATTCAGCAACAGTGAACAGGCCTGACCAGCAAAATATCAGAACTGAAAGGGCACAACCCACAGTTTTTGCGGCACCCGGTAGGCTTGCCACAAGGCAGCGTAAGGCTGCTGCGTCACTGGATGTAAAGTGTCAGGTGCCAGTTCGGCCAAAGGCTGCAGCACAAAAGCGTTTTGCAGGATCTCCGCGCGAGGCAATTCTATGGGTTCGGCACAAATCAGCTGGTCATAGGTCAGTAAATCAAGGTCAAGACTACGGCCACAATACTTCACCCCGTCACGTACCCGGCCATAGTTATCTTCTATCTGCTTACACAAACTGACAACTGCCGCCACGCCGAGCTGAGTGTCTGCACCAACCACCAGGTTGTAAAATGCATCGCCAACAAAACCGACCGCTTCACTTTCATAAACAGATGACAACAGCAAGGGACCAAAGGCTTGTGCTAATTCGTTTACAGCCCCTCGAATGTTGGTTTCACGCTGAATATTACTACCAACACTGATGTAAATTCTGGCCATCAGAGACGGCTCCGGACAATGCGGACACCAACGGTCTGAGCTGCAGGCACAGCACCAGGTTTATCGACTTGTACCAAAACCTGGCTGGTAGCAAATTCCTGCAATAACATCGCCGCAATACGTTCTGCCAGCGTTTCAATCAATTCCACCGGTTCAGCCTGAACCAGAGCCGTGACACGCTGGCAAACCACTGCATAATCGAGTGTCAGGCGTAAATCGTCGTCGCTGGCCGCTGCGCGAATGTCTGTAGTCAGTTCCAAATCGAAAAACAGCCGCTGTTGAATCGTTTTTTCCCATTCGTAAACGCCGATCACAGTATCAATCGCCAGTTGTTTGACAAAAACGATATCCATCAGATTATTCCGCTGTTATAAAGAGACTGGAGATTCAGAGGCTGGTCGGATAGGCAAAGATACTAAAAGTCTATAATCTGAGCGCCTTGCTACCGGCTCTGCTGGTAAGGTCAGATCTTAACGCAAAATCAATAACTGAGGAACTTCATTAATGACCCCGCTGATTGGCGGGATGATGCTGTTAGCCTATCTTTGTGGTTCAGTGTCATCTGCGGTGATTGTAAGCAAACTATTTCGCCTGCCTGACCCGCGTCTGCACGGCTCAGGCAATCCCGGAGCAACCAATGTCCTGCGCCTTGGCGGCACCTTTCCTGCCGTATTGGTGCTGGTGTTTGATGTGCTCAAAGGCACCATCCCCGTCTGGGGCTCATATTTCCTGAAAATTGAAGCTTTTTATCTGGGTATGATTGCGATTTGTGCTTGTCTCGGTCACATCTACCCGCTGTTTTTCGGTTTTAAAGGAGGCAAAGCTGTTGCAACGGCATTTGGCACTATGATGCCGATTGGACTGGATTTGGCCGGCCTATTAATCGCCACCTGGATTATTCTGATTGGTGCAACGGGTTATTCTTCTTTTGCTGCCA
>CBFGPY010000279.1:0-4685 GCA_965650755.1 uncultured Chromatiaceae bacterium
ACCAGCAGGCGTGGCGTAGACGATATCGCGGTGGACCTGTACGCCGGCGCTATCGGTCTGCTCTGCTGGTTGCGCCGATGCAAACAAACTCACGACTAGCAATAACCCCCACAACGCCCCACGCAACCCATGTGACAAAGTGCGCCGCGCGAGCAGGCCTGCGCCAATCCGTACCGTTTCTATTGCCATCAACTGCAACATGCTGCTCTCCTTTTTCTGGTTATCGCCGCCCTCAACTAGGGCCAATATCAATTTTTAATGTAATCGGTTTCATTTTTATTCAGTCAAAATACACCGCTTTTTACCTTTTGTCGGTGCTGCGACGTTTTTTACCTCAAAAATGCAAATTTTTACTTGCAACAAGAGCCCTGGCATTGCTTTTATAGTGCACAAAATAACAGCGCGAACAGGCGATCTCAGCATTGACCTGCAGCACCGCTTCGCTGGTGTCGCGCAATAACAGTAGTGAAAGCGGCAACAAAATACGTTTACACACTACAGATCAACAGGAGGACAAGCTTTGACTTCAGCATATAAAATCGCGGCTTTACTGCTATCTGGTGCGCTTTCATTCAGCGCTGCGGCAGCCGACAACGTATTAACCCAGCAAGAACAGGCCGAAGGCTGGCAGTTACTGTTTGATGGCCACAACATGTCACAGTGGCGAAATTTCAAGCAAACAGATTTAAGCGACAAGTGGCAGATTGAACAGGGCGCGATGAAGCTCAGCGGCAAAAACGGCGGCGACATTCTGAGCAAAAACAGCTACAAAGATTTTGAACTGCAGCTGGACTGGAAAATCGCCGAAGGCGGCAACAGTGGCATTTTTGTGCTGGTTGATGAAACCGGTAACACTATCTACGCGCATGCGCCAGAAATTCAGATCCTCGACAATGAACGCCACCCGGATAACAAGCTGGCCAGTCACAGATCAGGTTCGCTGTACGACATGATTGCCTCCCCGCCTGAATCCCATAAAAAAGCCGGCGAATGGAATCAGGTGCGGATCCGCCTGGCAGCAAAACAGCTCAGCGTCTGGCAAAACGGCATTCAGACCGCCAGCGTAACAATCGGTAGCAACGACTGGCAGCAACTGCTGGCGAACAGCAAATTTGCCAAATGGCCAGGCTTTGCCGCCAGCGCCAGCAGTCATATCGGCTTGCAGGACCATGGCGATGTGGTCTGGTTTAAAAATATCAAAATCAAAGAGCTGAAATAATGGCAACTGCAGAGATTGAAGTATTGATTGTCGGCTCCGGCGCCGGTGGTGCCATGGCGGCTTATGAGCTGACCCGAAATGGTCACAAAGTGTTGTTACTGGAAGCCGGCCGTGATTACGACCCGAAAAAAGAAACGCCGATGTTTAAACGTAACGGCGACGCCCCGTTACTGGGGGCCGCGACGCCGGACAAAGATTTTGGCTTTTATGACGCCACCATCGATGGCGGCTGGCAAGTGCCGAATGAACCCTATACCAGCGCGCCAGACAGCGAATTTATGTGGTGGCGCGCGCGCATGCTGGGCGGCCGCACCAATCACTGGGGCCGCTATGCGCTGCGCTTCAGTGAACATGATTTTAAGGGCAAAAGCCGCGACGGCCTCGGTGCCGACTGGCCCTTTGAATACAAAGACATCGCCCCTTGGTACGATAAAACGGAAGCTTTAGTTGGCGTTTGTGGCACGAATACCGGTTTAGATGATATGCCGCCCTCACCCGATGGCGTGTTACAGCCACCACCGCAGCCGCGGGTGCCGGAACTGCTGGTCGCTGCCGCAGCAAAAAAACTTGGCATCCCGGCGGTGCCAATGCATCGCGCCGTATTAACCCGCCCGCTGGACAACCGCGCCGCCTGCTTTTATGCCACGCCTTGTGGCCACGGCTGTTCAATCGGTGCTGCTTTTCAAACGACCACTTCGCTGCTGCCGATGGCCAAAGCCACAGGTCTGTTGGAAGTGCGCACCGATGCGATGGTAAAATCCGTCACGACCGACGACAAAGGCCAGGTCACTGGTGTCAGTTACGTCGACAAAAAAACCGGAGCTGAACACAGTATCACTGCCAAAGTGGTGATTCTCGCGGCCAGCGCCTGTGAATCCGCCCGCTTGTTACTGAATTCTAAAACAGCACAACATCCCCAGGGTCTTGCCAACTCCAGCGGTCAGGTCGGTAAAAATCTGATGGACTCCACCGGTGCCAATATCGGCGCTTTAGTGCCGGCATTGCAGGGCCGGCCGATTTATAACGAAGACGGTCATACCGCTAACCATTTGTTTATCCCCTGGTGGGGTCACAAAGCTCAGGCAGCAAAACAACTGGATTTCCCGCGCGGTTATCACTTTGAACTCGGTGGCCGTTTTGGTGAACCGGGCGCCAATATCGACACCGGTCTGCAAGGCTATGGCAAAGAGTTAAAACAACAGGTCAAGCACAAGTACGGCGCTCATGTGTCTTTTGCGCTACGCGGTGAAATGCTGCCAAATCCGGATTGTTATATGGATATCGACCCGGAAGTGAAAGATAAATGGGGTATTCCGGTGGCACGTTTTCACTGGAAATGGTCGGAGCATGAGCTGAAGCAGGTCGCGCATGGCCTGAAAACCGCCAAAGATATTCTGACGCTGATGGGCGCAGAAGTCGGTGAATTACCTTCACCTGAGCAGGCGATTTTAAAAGGTGGTCAAATCATTCACGAAGTCGGTACCACACGGATGGGGGCATCAAAAACCGACTCTGTCACGAACCAATGGGGTCAGACCTGGGACTGCCCGAATTTGTTTGTGATGGATGGCGGTGTATTCGCTTCGAACCCGCATAAAAACTGCACACTGACCATTATGACACTGGCGATGCGCAACTCGTCCTGGTTATCCAGCCAGATAAAACAAGGAGCCCTGTAAATGACCAAAAAAGCTGAACCAGGCGCTGAGCACATTTATCAAACCGGCATGACCCGGCGTCAGTCATTGAAACTGATGGCCGCGCTGGCTGCCAGCAGCATGTTGCCGGCATTAAGCGGCTGCGACACCGCCCCGCCTGTAACAGATACAGCAAAATCCGCCACACCGACTGCAGCCCTGACGAAAGAACATTGGCCGGATTTAAAGCTCGCGCCTTTAACAGGTCAGGGCTATGGTAAAGATCCAAATCTGATTTTGCCGCCCGAATCGCCCTGGCCTTTAACGCTGACGCCAGCGCAGCTGAGTCTTCTGGCGCTAGTTGCCGACATTTTAGTGCCACGCGATGGCGCTGTGCCATCCGCCAGCGAGGTCGGAGTGCCGACCGTACTCGATGAATGGGTCAGCGCACCTTATCCACGCCAGCAACAAGACCGGGTGACAGTATTATCTGCCCTCGCCTGGCTTGATGACGAAGCGACGATGCGCTTTGGCAGCAACTTTGCCGGTTTAACGCGGCCGCAGCAGCTCGGCATTTTTGACGATATCGCTTTTGATAACGCTGAGACGAAACCGCAGTTCCAGCGCATGGCCAAAGCTTTTGCTTTACTGCGGGGCCTTGTCGTCGCGGCATTTTTTGCCACACCTGAAGGCACCAAAGACATTGGTTATCTCGGCAATACCGCCATTGGCGGCGATTATCCGGGGCCAACACCGGAAGCCCGGGCGCATCTGGACAAAATCCTGACTGAGCTTGGTTTAAAAGAGTTTGCCTGGCAGGCCTGAACCAATATACAGCCTCGCCCGGCTATGCGCCGGGCGAACGCGCTGTTAAGCTCGCCGCTTCACTACCGGAGTTTTCCTATGACCACCTCTGCATATATTCCACCGAAGGTCTGGCAGTTCGACGCCGAAAATGGCGGCGCTTTTGCCGGCATTAACAGACCCACTGCCGGCGCCCGCACTGAAACAACGCTGCCTGTTGGCAAACACGCCTTACAGCTGTATTCGCTGGCAACGCCGAACGGTATCAAGGTCACTATTTTACTGGAAGAGCTGCTGGAGCTTGGACTCAGCGGCGCAGAATACGACGCCTGGCTGATTGATATCCGCAGTGGCGCTCAGTTTGGCAGTGATTTTGTTGCCATCAATCCAAACAGCAAAATACCGGCCCTGCTGGACCATAGCAGCACACCGCCGACCCGCTTGTTTGAGTCCGGCTCGATATTGCTGTATCTGGCAGAAAAATTTGGCGTGTTTTTGGGTGAAAACGCGCCGCAACGCACCGAGATCCTGAACTGGTTATTCTGGCAAATGGGCAGTGCGCCTTTTGTCGGTGGCGGTTTTGGCCATTTTTATGTGTATGCGCCGGAGAAATTCGAGTACCCCATCAACCGCTATGCGATGGAAACTAAACGCCAGCTTGATGTTCTGGAGCGGCAGCTGTCGCAACAACCTTATGTCGCCGGAAGCAATTACAGTATTGCTGATATAGCGATCTGGCCCTGGTATGGTCAGCTGGTGCTGGGACAGCTGTATAACGCCGCAGAGTTTCTTGCCGTGCACGAATACCCGCAGCTGCAAGCCTGGGCTGCACGTATCGCCGCACGCCCTGCAGTACAACGCGGTTTGAGGGTTAACCGCAATTGGGGACCAGAAGAGTTACAACTGCCGGAACGGCACAGCAGTGCCGATTTTTAATGCGGCAGCTGATAGGGCGTGTTGACGTTTGGTATTTAAGTTTTGTTCGAGTTGGCGGCGTTTTGGGCGCGAAACGAGGCGCGTGGCAT
>CBFGPY010000280.1:0-4683 GCA_965650755.1 uncultured Chromatiaceae bacterium
CTATGCGTCGTGTGACCCGCTGGTTCCTGCGTCATCGTAATAAGGCGCTGAGCATTGCGGATACAGTTGAGTTCTTTAAGCCGGCGCTCAGTCGCGTCAGCGAAAAACTGGATACATTACTGGCGCGCGCTGAAGCGGATTCACTGGCATTGTATGCCCAGAAGCTGCAGGAACAGCAAGTTCCGGCCGAAGTTGCCCGTTATATGGCCCAGCTCAGCACTGTGTTCTCGGTGATGGATATCGCACAGGTTGCTGCTGCGGAGCAGGCAGACCTGTTACTGGTGGCCGAAATCTACTTCAAGCTTGGCGACAAGCTGGATTTACACTGGTTCCTGGAGCAAATCACGCAACAACCGGTTGCCAACCACTGGCAGGCTCTGGCGCGCGCTTCGTATCGCGAAGAGCTTGACTGGCAGCAACGTGCGTTAGCACAAGTGGTTGTACATAGCTGTAACGGCAATTGCATTGCCGATGACGTTGTAGCGAGCTGGCTGGTTGCGAACGATGCAATTCTGGCGCGCTGGCGCCTGATGCTGGCAGAGTTCAAAACTACGAAGAGCCACGAATTTGCTAAGTTCTCAGTCGCACTGCGTGAGCTGATGTTATTAAGCCACCACTGTGATTCGGTGAAATAATCGCAGCAGAAATAAAAACTTCTGTCACCCGTGACAGACAGGTAAAATGCCCCGCACTAAGCGGGGCTTTTTTTAAGGAAATTCTATGTTTTATCAGTTGGCGCGTGCTGTGATGTTTCAGACTGACGCAGAAAAATCTCACCATTTCGCGCTGGAAAGCCTCAAACGCTTACAACATACTCCGCTCAACTTGCTTTGGGCACAGCAGGTGCCGTCAAAGCCGGTCACAGTCGCCGGTATCACCTTTGATAATCCGGTTGGCCTGGCGGCGGGACTGGATAAAAACGCCGATTGTATCGATGCGTTCGCAGCCATGGGTTTTGGCTTTATTGAAGTGGGTACAGTCACACCGAGGCCGCAAGCCGGCAATGATAAACCGCGTCTGTTTCGCCTGCCTCAGGCTGACGCCATCATTAACCGGATGGGGTTTAATAACAACGGCGTGGACTACTTGGTCGAGAACGTGAAAAACAGCCGCTATAAAGGCGTCTTAGGTATCAATATCGGCAAGAATAAAGATACACCGAACGAGCAGGGCAAAGACGACTATGTCGCATGTATGCGTAAGGTTTATACCCACGCCAGTTATATCACGGTCAATATTTCCTCACCGAATACGCCGGGTCTGCGTGATTTGCAGTTTGGCGAAGCCTTATTAGATTTGCTGGTCGCGGTGAAAAACGAACAACTCGATTTGGCCGCAAAACATGGTAAATACGTGCCGGTATTTGTCAAAATTGCACCGGACATGGATGCGGTCGCGGTAGAACAAGTGGCAGAAACCTTACTGCGCAGCAAAATGGACGGGGCTATCGCGACCAACACCACGTTGGATAAAACCGCTGTAGCAAATTTAGAGCATGGCAATGAAATGGGTGGTCTCAGTGGTCTGCCAGTCCGGCAAAAAAGCACGCAGATCATCAGTCAATTACGCCAGGCGGTCGGCGCAGATTTTCCGATCATTGGCGTGGGTGGCATCGACAGTGCAGAAGCCGCGCAGGAAAAATTCTCTGCCGGAGCTCAGCTGATACAGGTTTACACCGGCTTTATTTATCAGGGCCCCACGCTCATCAAACAGATCGTCAACGCCTTATAACGATCTTGATCTGATCAAGCGCAGCTAGTGCAAAACAGTATTTAAAGGCTTGATCAGATTGCGTTATAACAGCGTTATCAAAAATCTGTGAACGGATTTAGTGTGACAGAACCACATTTTGACTGGCAATGGTGTGAGCACCAAGGCCAGCTCTGTTTGAAAACAGCACAGGGCATCCACCGCACTCCGCTGCAGTACCGGGGCGAAGGGCTACCGAGTGCTTTTACGTTAGGGCAGGCTGAACTGTATTGGCAAAGCCTGTTTGCGCTGGAGTCATTGCATTGGCCGGCTGAAGCTGTATTTGCTGCCAGTGTTGATGCGGTGGCGCATCTCGAATTTGGTGTGGTCGATGCACATAAAAGTTTTTATCTGCAGCCGTCACACAGTCAACAACATCCAGCTGTGTTTGATTTGGTTCAGCTGTGTGGGCGTAATCAGGCCTTGGCGTTGGTGCTTAATGCAACACAAACTCAATGCCGGCTGATGTTGTTGTCGGAGCTGGAAAGTCTGACAGGCCGCGTGTTTGCTGCCGGCCATAGTTTCAGTAGTCTGCATGACAGATTGAGTCTGTACCACCCGCCGCAAACACCATGGCGTAAATCTGCCTGATCTGGTCGGAGATCTGCTGGTTTTGCTGAAAACATCAGCGGTTCTTCAGATAAAAGCTAGGCAGTCGGGCGCAGATCGGTAAAAATACGCCGTTAACAGCAAAAACAGGTAGCGGGTGTGAAGACTGAAGTGCAGAATTTTGATGAGATCCGGCCGTATTCGGATGCCGAAGTACCGCAGGCGATCGAACAAATCATTTCAGACCCTGAATTTACCGCGGCGATTATCCGCTTCAAATTTGGTAAAGCTTTTGGTGGACTCAGCAAGCTGTTGAGTCCATTACTGGGTTGGTATCTACGCCGGCACTGGCGCCGCTTGCAGACAGTGCAGGACGTACAGCGCTATGTCTCAGGTTATCTCGAGCAGGCGCTGCAACACACGACAGATGGTGTCACCTGCTCAGGGCTTGAAGGGCTGCCAAAGCACCAATCCTATTTGTTCGTCTGTAATCACCGAGATATCGCCATGGACCCGGCTCTGGTTAACTGGTGTCTGCATTTACACGGTTTTGAGACCGCCCGTATCGCCATCGGTGATAACCTGCTGAAAAAACCTTGTGTCACAGCGCTGATGAAACTCAATAAAAGCTTTATTGTGCGCCGAAGCGCTAAGGGGCCAAGGGAAATGCTCAAAGCACTGAGCCAGTTATCCGCCTATATCCGCCACTCGTTACAGCAGGGTCAACATATCTGGATCGCGCAAAAAGAAGGGCGGGCCAAAGATGGATTTGACCAAACAGATCCGGCCATCTTAAAAATGTTTCATATGGCCGGTAAAGCCGAAGGCATTGAGTTTGCTGAGTATATGCAGCAGCTGCGTATAGTGCCGGTATCTATCTCCTACGAATACGATCCCTGTGACGAAGCCAAAGCGCTGGAGCTGTATCAGCGGGCAGAAGACGGTGGCTACCAAAAAGCAGAATTTGAAGACATCGACAGTATCATCAAAGGTATTACCGGCTACAAAGGCCGTATTCATCTGCATTTTGGTGAAGTGATCCATAACGGTTTTGACACACCGGAACAGCTCGCTGAATTAATAGACCGGCAGATTTATCAGGGCTATAAAATTTATCCGGCGAATCAGTATGCGGCCGGAGAGCGTGTCAGTGATGAGCAGGCTGCAGCCAAATTTGCCAGCCGCCTGGCGCACATGGTGCCGGAAATTCAGAGTTATGCCCGTGCTATGTATGCCAACCCACTGAAAAACGCGCAGAAAGTGCAGGAACAATAAATATGGCCCGCCACATCACTTATACCTTTAAAGGCCAGCCCCGGCGTATCGCCTTTAGTTATGACAAATTCCGCGATGTGCATGAGGCGGTCGCTGCGGCTGAGGGCATTGATTTGAAAAAGTTTCTGCAGATGGAACAACAGATCGCGATGACGACTAAACACAAGTCGGCGATTAAAGAATTCCGTCAATCTGAATTCAAACGGATGGGCTTTGCCGACATCTATCTGCATAAAGATGAGCCGGATCCAGCCAGTTAAACCTTCTTTTTTATTTTTCTGCTTTGTTTCGACAGCTGTCCGGGATCAACTGGCAGCTACTAACGGGCTGTCCAACCTGAACCTTATTGGCGGCAAACCATCCCAGCGGCATTTCAAGTGCCGCGATGACTTCGCCCGGCGACTCGTGTAAGTCTTCGCTGTTGGCCATCATTGGCTGAATTTTACTGATACGCCAATCAGGGTCTATAAAAGCCACATCGAGCGCCGTTGGGGTATTTTTCATCCACAAAGTCATTGGCCTTGGTGTGTCGTATAGCAACAACATGCCATGTTTAACCGGCGCCTGTTCCATCAGACCGCGCATGCGTCGTTCCACAGTATCAGCAAGCTGTACCTGCAATTGCTGGTCACCAGCCTGTAATGGAATTAATGGAAATACAGGGACTTCGGCCTGACAGGCCGCTAAGGGTAACAGACAAATCCAGGCAAATTGACGCATCACATTCTCCGGCTCAAACCGGCCTCATTGTGCCGTCTTAAGTGGTCTGATTGCAAATGCAATTCTGCAGGACATGGATGATAGAACAATTAAAAAAGCCGGGTTGCCCCGGCTATTTATCACACATTCCTATGCTGTAACGGCAAGTCTCCAGACTAACCTGCAAGTGCTCCTGACACTTACATCCGTCCATCGCTGCAAAGCAATGACCCTCTGACGGATTAATTTGCGTTTAATGCCTGACGCGGGTCAACGTAGCTCAGGTTCAGCGCCTCAGCCACGTGCTGATTGACCACCTGACCGTTGATCACGTTTAAGCCGTTTAACAGATGTTGGTCATCCAATAACGCTTGTTTGTAGCCTTTGTTCGCCAGTTTAATGATAAATGGC
>CBFGPY010000281.1:0-4678 GCA_965650755.1 uncultured Chromatiaceae bacterium
CTGATTATCGTTGTGGTTATTATGGACTTTATGGCACAGGTACAAACCCATCTGATGTCTCATCAGTATGAGTCTGTACTTAAAAAGGCAAATCTTAAGGGCTACGGCCGTTAAGGTAATTTTGCGGAGTTAAGTCATGAAAGTACGAGCTTCCGTTAAGAAGATCTGCCGTAACTGCAAAGTTATCAAGCGCAACAATGTTGTGCGGGTAATTTGTGTAGAGCCTAAGCACAAGCAACGTCAAGGCTAACAGCAGAAAAAATTAGGTCAGGGCTAAACTGTTTGGTTTAGCCCGGACTTATTGTTGCAATATGGCCGCCGTTTGAGTATCCTTACGGGCTTTTCAAATCGGCACCCTTAAACTCATTTATAGGAGAACGTTAGTGGCCCGTATCGCTGGCATTAACATCCCCGATAATAAACATGCAGTCATTTCTTTGACTTATGTTTTTGGTATCGGTAAAACCCGCTCAAAAGCCATTCTGGCTGCAGTGGGCATCGAAGAAAATCGTAAAATCTCTACGTTGTCAGACGCAGAGCTCGATACTCTTCGTGACGAAGTTGCTAAGTACACCGTTGAAGGTGACTTACGCCGTGAAATCACGTTAAACATCAAACGTTTGATGGACCTTGGTTGCTACCGTGGCCTGCGTCATCGCCGTAGTCTGCCGGTTCGTGGTCAGCGCACTAAAACTAACGCGCGTACCCGCAAGGGCCCACGCAAAGCAATCAAGAAATAAGACGGGGTAAAACATGGCTAAAGCACCAGTTCGTACTCGTAAACGGGTAAAAAAGCAAGTTTCTGACGGTATGGCTCATATCCATGCCTCTTTCAACAATACCATCGTCACTATTACTGACCGTCAAGGCAATGCTCTGTGCTGGGCAACTGCCGGTGGTTCAGGTTATCGTGGTTCGCGTAAGTCTACGCCGTTCGCTGCACAGGTTGCTGCTGAGCGCGCTGGTACTGCCGCGTTAGAGTATGGTCTGAAGAATCTTGAAGTTTTCGTAAACGGTCCTGGTCCAGGTCGTGAGTCAGCCATTCGTGCGCTGAACGCAGCTGGCTACCGCATTACGAATATCACCGACGTGACGCCAATTCCACACAATGGTTGCCGTCCACCGAAAAAACGTCGCGTGTAACAAGCGCTTCTAAGATTATTGGAGAAAGAAGATGGCAAGATATTTGGGTCCTAAGCTCAAACTGAGTCGTCGCGAAGGTACAGATCTGTTCCTGAAAAGCGGCGTCCGAGCAATCGATTCAAAGTGTAATTTAACTACAGCTCCAGGTCAGCACGGCGCTCGTCGCGGTCGCTTATCGGACTACGGTTTACAATTACGCGAAAAACAAAAAGTACGTCGTATTTATGGCGTATTAGAAAAGCAGTTCCGTAACTATTACAAAGAAGCTGCTCGTTTGAAGGGTAACACCGGCGAAAACCTGCTCCAGTTGTTGGAATCACGTCTGGACAACGTAGTGTATCGCATGGGTCTGGCTAGCACACGTGCTGAAGCACGTCAGTTAGTCAGCCACAAAGCTATCATGCTGGATGGCCGCGTTGTGAATATCCCATCTTACGCTGTGTCACCAGAACAAGTGATCGCTGTTCGCGAAAAAGCGAAGAAGCAAGCGCGTATCGTTGCTGCTTTAGAAGTTGCTGAACAACGTGAAAAACCAACTTGGGTTGAAGTTGACACGAAAAAGATGGAAGGCGTTTACAAGCGTCGTCCAGAGCGTTCAGATTTGTCTGCTGACATCAACGAACAGTTAATCGTCGAGCTTTACTCTAAGTAGTAAGGCATTTTCTTAAGAGAGGATAAAATGCAGGGTTCTGTCACCGAATTCCTTAAGCCGAGATTAGTTGGTATCGAAAAAATCAACCCAACTCGTGCCAAAGTTACTTTGGAACCACTTGAGCGCGGTTTCGGGCATACCTTGGGCAACGCGTTACGTCGTATCCTTTTATCGTCTATGCCAGGTTGTGCAGTGACTGAAGTGGAAATCGATGGCGTGCTTCATGAGTACAGCGCCAAAGAAGGCGTACAGGAAGATATCATTGATATCCTCCTGAACCTGAAAGGCTTAGCCGTTCGTTTGGAAGACAAAGACGAAGTCACTCTGACTTTAACCAAAAAAGGTGCTGGCCCTGTAACTGCTGGTGATATCCAGCGTGGTGACGGTGTAGTAATCGTTAACCCTGAGCACGTAATCTGTAATCTGACAGGCGAAACTGAATTCAGTATGCGTCTGAAAGTACAACGTGGTCGTGGGTACGTGCCTGCATCAGCCCGAGTGTCCTCAGAAGATGACGAACGTCCAATTGGTCGTTTACTGCTTGATGCATCTTTCAGCCCGGTTGAGCGTATCGCTTATTCGGTTGAAGCTGCGCGGGTAGAACAGCGTACTGACCTGGACAAACTGGTAATCGACATGGAAACCAACGGCACTGTTGAGCCGGAGGAAGCAATTCGTCGTGCTGCGACAATTCTGGCTGAACAGCTGGAGTTCTTCGTAGAACTGCGCGACAAGAGCGAACCAGAGAAACGCGAAGAGAAGCCGGAATTCGATCCGATTCTGTTACGTCCTGTCGATGATCTGGAATTAACAGTTCGTTCTGCCAACTGTCTGAAGGCAGAGCAGATTCAGTACATTGGTGATCTGGTGCAACGTACCGAGGTTGAGCTGCTGAAAACGCCTAACCTGGGTAAAAAGTCACTTACCGAAATCAAAGACGTGTTGGCGTCACGTGGGTTATCTCTGGGCATGCGCCTGGAAAACTGGCCGCCAGCAAGTTTGGTAAATAAAGACTAACCAGATACCAGTTCCTGGTTTAGTGAGAAGGAATAGATCATGCGCCATCGCAAGAGTGGTCGTCAGTTAAACCGGAACAGCAGCCACCGTCAGGCAATGTTCCGTAATATGGCAAGCTCGCTGGTGAAGCACGAAATCATCAAAACGACTCTGCCAAAAGCAAAAGAGTTACGCCGTGTAATCGAACCTCTGATCACACTGGCTAAGAATGATAGCGTCGCAAACCGCCGTTTAGCTTTTGCCCGTACACGTGATAAAGAAGTTGTTGGTTTACTGTTCAACGTTTTAGGTCCGCGTTACAACGCGCGTCCAGGTGGTTACACTCGTATTATGAAGTGTGGCTTCCGTACAGGTGACAATGCGCCAATGGCTTACATCGAGTTAGTTGACCGTCCAGAAGTGGGCGCTCTGCCAGTTGAAGAAACTGCTGCTGAGTAATTGATTCGAGTGAAGACAGTTCGCGCTGTTTTCTGCTAGAAATCCCCCGTTTATCGGGGGATTTTTTTGCCTGCTGAAATTCAGTTTCTATTGTGATTGCTATGGCTGGCGTGCTTATACACGGAACGTATTTAGGTTCAAACGATGTAGAAAGTTGCCAAAATCGGATATTCAAACGTAATTCATTGTGCTGAATTAAGCCTAACAGGACTTGTGGCAAATTGAATAAGAGTGCGACTTAGTGTTGGATTTGGCCGGAGTGCTCACGAGCTTGATGCCCTCTTTAAGGGGGCATCAACGATGCGAGAACAGCTGCTTTTTATTGCCCTGTTAATGAGTGTTGCACTGGATGACGAAGAATACTCTGCATCGACAATAATAAAATGCAGCTGGTTAAAGTCATTATGAGGAAAACCGGTAACAGGATACCTGCCGGCGATGGGTTTAAAAGCCTGGCGATTTGTTGCGCCACCGGATGTTGTACCGTATAAATCACGCTGAATACGGCGAACAATGCGCACAGCGAACCTATAGCAACAGGGCGTAAATTCTCCCGGAGAAGCTCAATAGCTATGGTGACCGGCCTGGCGCCAATTGCCATTCGTACGCCAAGTTCAGTACGTCGCAGTTGTACGCAATAGCTTAACAAGCCTGACAGACCGACACTGCAAAGTAGCAGAATCACCAGACTCAACCCTAGTGTACTGTAAGCGGTCAGGCGTTCTAATGTCAGTCGGTTTGCATGGTTGTCGGCAAGACTACGTAATTCAGTAATGCGGTATCGCGGATTTACACTTGCCAGCAGTTTATTTAGTGTTGTTTTATTAAGTACCGTAGCCGGCTTACTGACGATAATCAAACTGGCCAATCCTGGGAATCCCCCAGCAAAAAGGGCTCTGGGCGGTTCCTCCATATCCGGGAGTTGCCAATCGGCAAAAACACCAACCACCTGATACAGGGTTTCACTACTATCATTCGCCCAGCGTAGTTGTGGGAATTTGCTTAAGTCATCTGCTGAGGATATTTGGCGGGCAAAGCGTTCATTGATGATGACCACCGGCAGTTGTTCGCGGGTTTCTGTAGCGCTGAACTGCCGGCCACGGAGCAATTTTGCCCCCAATACTGCCAGATACTGTTCATCAACCAGACTGGACGATACCGAATAAGTTATTTGTGCCTGCTTTGGATCCCTCAATTCCGTCATCCACTGATAGTCACCATAATTAGCCAATGGCAGCAGATTTGCGACACTGACTGCAACAATGCCGGGCTGAGATTCCAACAAATGACGGATTGCCAGAAAGTCATCACGGCGTTGCAGACGAGGGATCTCATTCACAGCAGCGAGGTCCAGCGATGCATGGTAGCGATCAATCGTCCCAATACCGGGCGATTGCCATAAATGCACGAGTGCATTTATGAATAACT
>CBFGPY010000282.1:0-4677 GCA_965650755.1 uncultured Chromatiaceae bacterium
AGCGGGAATCGGTTTACAGTTATATCCGCTCGTTAATATTGGATAAACAGCTGACTAAGGCGCTGGCCGTATCAACGGATGAGCTGAAAAAAGCACCGGATGACAAAGTGTTGTTTGGTACACAAGTGCAATTACTGGCAGAAAACGGCAAGCACGCTGAAGCATTAAAACTGCTGGCAACTTTACCTGCTGAAGAAGCTGGTAAAGCTGACGTGCTGTTTATCAAAGGCCGGATTTTATTGGCCGACAACAAACCCAAAGAAGCACTGGTCGCATTAAATGAAAGCTACCAGCAAAGCCAGGCAACGATGGCAGGCTTGATGATTGCCGATACTTATGAGCGCGCCGGCGAGTTGGACAAAGCGAAACAGTTTGTTGAGCAACATCTGACAACCAAGCCAAATGACGGCCCTTTGCAGCTGTTTTATGCCAATTTATTGCTCAAAAGTGATAAGCAAAAATCTATTGAGATGTTCAGTCAGTTGCTGAGTAAAGAGCCTGAGAATGTGGCAGTACTGAATAATTTGGCCTGGACCTTACTGGAAACCAATAAATTAGCTGAAGCGACCAGTCATATCGAAAAGGCAATGACATTGGCACCACGTAATCCTGATGTATTGGATACTTATGGTGCAGTGCTGCTGGCATCCGGCAAAGTTGACCAGGCCATTCAGAAGTTTGAGGACTCGCTGAAAGTCCGGCCAGATCATGCGCCGGTCCTGTTGAATTACGCCGATGCATTAATCAAAAAAGGCGAAAAAGACAAAGCAAAAACTATTCTGGACAAGATTAGCGGCGATAAGTCAGTTTCGGCAGCACAAGTCAGTGCGTTAAAAGCCAAATTGAATTAAGTCCGTAACTCTGTGATGTGAAAAGGCTGCCTGGTGCAGCCTTTTTCTTTTTAAGCACGAAGCATGTATACCATTCATCCGCCACGCAGGCAGAAGCTGCGTCGTTCTTATCATTGCTTTGCACTGGCTGATAATGGCAACTACTTCACGTTGAACCTTTGGTTGCAACCCGACTAAACCTGCAGCCAAATGCTCAGCAAAATCTGCAGTGTTCAAAGAATTACAAGTGTCGCTTAAGCTCAACCACAAGCGATGAATCGGCAGATAACTGAGTGCTGAGAATCATACGGCTAAGTCATACGGCAGTATGGTTTTCAGTTAGCTAGGGGAGTAGAAATCCCGGCAAAGGTAGCGGCTACATCAAATTTACGGGCGCTGTATGTCTTATGACCATTTCAGCCACCGGCATAATTATCAGCATTCAGAATTGACCTACCCTCATAGGAAGGCAGAGAAAAGTCTTATAGATCGCGCATAAAAAAACCGGGCTTTAAAGCCCGGTTTTTCATAAACACTTCAGTGCCTGTCGAGAATTACTGTTTGTTACGACGACGCAGGCCTAACATAACCAGAGACAGACCTAACATGCCAACTGTTGCTGGTGCAGAAACTTTTGACATAGTCAGCTGAGCTAACAGTTCCAGTTGGTTAACAGTACCTTCGCGGGTAACCAGAACAATTGAACCATCTGGGTTCACGACTGATTGAGTCACACCTGACAGTGGGTTCAGTTTGAAAGTGATAGTGTATTGCTCTTTACCAGCTACAACGAATTTGATTGCTGGCAGGTTCAGTTTGATCAGGAAAGTATCGTCACAGCCTGTGCCTGACAGTTGTGGAATTGGGCAGTTAGCTGGATTTGGTACGTTTGGCGTTTCGTTGAACGTGATACCAACTTTGGCTGATTTTGAACCCAGTGGTGGATTCACCAGTGTGAACAGAGTTTCCAGATCTAAGGTGTACAGTGAACGTGAACCTGCTGGAATTGTTTTGTTTGAGTGCGTGATTAAACCGGTTTGAACCCAAGCACCGTTAGTAACCAGAGTACCTGACTGTGAAACGATGTTTAAACCGCTTTTAGCTGTAGTTGAACCCCAGGTCACAGTGTCATAGGCATTTGGCAGACCAGCTGCGCCAGTGAACGTTAAACCACAGCCGTTAGCTGCGTCTGTAGTGCCTGCAGCACAGTCATACACAGTACCGTTGGCTTGTTTGCTTGAAGAATTTACGCCATCTGCTAACCAGCCAGACTTAGTTGCAAAGTCCATTGCCGGGATGATTGCCGCTTGTGCAGAACCGATGAACGTAGCGATTGACAGAGCGCTTACTGATAAAAGAGTTTTGAATTTCATGTTACTACCACCTTGTATTATTAACTGCCTTACCAGTGACTGTCAGGCTAAAACTACTACTGACAGATATAAAGCAACTCATGTGCCAACTTTTATTTTTATTTAAAATCATCAACTTACATGAAATCCAAAATGCTTTGATTTTCATTCTGTAAATTTTTCTGACGATTCCGCGATATAACGCCCCGGCGACAATATTCCTTTTGGATCTAATGCCAGTTTCAGATCTGCCAGCACACTGAGATAAGTGGCGTCACCAAAACGCGTTATCTCTGCCATTTTGTTCACATCAGTGCGGTATGGATAAAAGCCTTGTGCAAACATCAGCTGATAGAGCTGGTCCCGACATTGCACTGCCAGCTCGTCCCATGAATTACCATTTGGTGCTACAGCAGACCTGTCAAAAGAAATACTGACGACCGCATCGATACAACGCTCATTTAATAAAGTCAGTGTGACTGCCGGTTCAAAGCCATAGGCTGGTAAAACCTTTTCGACTATTTGCATTAATTCTCTGGCATTTTTTGGGTCAGCTGGTGCCACAAAGGCGCTCCAGATTAGGCCGACTTTATCTTTATCCATCTCAAACTGGCCGTCCGGCGCCTGCTTCATCCGCCAATATGAGCTGGTTAAAAACTGCGCGCTGGGTTGTCCTTTCATCATGTCGTGTACCGGGCGAAGTACTTTTAGCATTCCCGGCAAATCCATGCGGGTAATAAAGGCGATAGGCTTTTGAAATATTTCGATAAAACGTAATAACTCATCACTGATAAAATTGAGACGGGCCCCTTTCACCTGCTTTAATGCCTTGCGCACCTGTGCTCTGGCATTGGCAACTTGTTCTTTAGTGCCATACAAAGCACCTGACACATTCCAGGTACCAACCTGCCACTGTTTTTTTAACTGCTCGGTGACGCCTGCGGGCAGCGGATACTGGACTTCACCAGATTTAAATAGTGGCCAGGGATATTGCTGCATCCCGCCTAAGACTCTGTATGCATTGGCAATGTGCGGCAAACTGGTGATCACACCACTACGTTTTAACGGAACCAACGCCGCGACTATTTGTTCCAATGCGGCTTCGCTGGCCGCTGACAGGTAAAACGCTACAAACTTTTCCGGCTTTGGCATCAACCAGATAGTCATACTCAGAACGATACCCAGATTCGATTGAAGAAACAGCTGATCCAGCGCCGGCCCCAACCCCCATTTGTACATGCCACTTGCCTTTGCGCCAGGAAAACGGCCAAAACCGGTTTTGATAATTCTGCCGTCAGCCAGCAAGACTTCCATTGCGCCGATAAAATTGGCATGTTCACCGTAAGGTGTATGGCCAAAGCCCCGCTCTACGGTATTGCCGACAATACTGCAGTCCGGATGTGAGCCAGTGCAATCCATCCAATCGTTGCCGCCCTGCGCTTTGAGATACTCAGCCAACTGGCGCTGGGTAACCCCTGCTCCTACGGTTACCAGATGGTGCCTCGGGTCGTAGTCAGAGATTTCATTCAGACGATGTAAGTCCAGCAACACGGCACATTTTGAACTGGGCGCTCGCGAGCCATACCCCCAATTTTTACCGGAACTAATTGTATAAAGCGGGATCCCGTGCTCTCGGGCAATTGCGACTGTGGCAACCACCTGCTGTTTAGACGGGCGTAAGATAGCAAGAACGGCGGAGTCCGTCGGCAAGGTCGCCGTTGCAGCGAGCTGTAAACTTTGACTGCTAGTGACTACATGGGCTTCACCCAACAACAGCTGCCACTGCGATATTGCTGTGCCGATATCAAACTGTTCCACATCCATCCATTGCTCCTTGAATCAACAAAAACGGCAGTCAATATGACTGCCGCTATAACCCTGCAAACACCATTAATTTTGTGCGGAGACCATTTTCGCCGGCTCTTTTACCGGTTCCAGCGGTCCATCAGTGAAACCGTGTTCTTTCACCGAATTTGCCAATGATTTTTCTATTTCCCGCAGTAATCGTTTGAATCCCGGCGAGAGGCCATCAAACAACATAGGCTTATTGATATAAAACGGTGCCCGACGGCCGTGATATTCGATCACAGGTCCGATTTGATGAAACTTAATACCCACAAAAGCCAGGCTTCGGGCTAAACGTGGTTCCATCATCACAAAAGCATGTTCTTTGTGAGCATGAAATGCGGTCGATGCCGCAGCAAAATAAAGACAAATCGCAATGTAAGGGAAACAGCGCAACTCATTTTCCGAATAAGCTTCGACGTTAATCGCACCTGTTGCAGCGCCTTTAAATTTATCAATTTCGCGGCGACGGAATTGCTCAAGCACCGCCAATCGTGAAATTTCGCAAATCTTATTCCGTGGAAAAGCTGCCGGACTGTATTCATGGTCAGTGATCGAATGCATACAGAATTTCTCGATTGGCAGAAGCTCTGTATCATTGGATGACGTAATCAAACGCACTGTACCAGCCATGTTGCCGGATGACATGT
>CBFGPY010000283.1:0-4667 GCA_965650755.1 uncultured Chromatiaceae bacterium
AGTATGCTGGCTGAAGAAAGTGCCGTGGTACGGGGCGAAGTCGGGGAAGACTTGTGGCAACAACAATCCTTTGACAAAGCAGCGGCTTTATTGCTAAGTATCACCACAGCTGATGAGTTGGTGGACTTCCTGACCCTGCCAGCGTATGAGCTTTTAGTGTAACCCGAAGCAAAGAGGGGCATCCCAACCGCCCCTCTTTTTTTATGTACAGGAAGTACGGTACACAGAAAATGCAGGTACGTGGTACCCAGAGCTTTTCTGTGATGTACAGGAAGTCTGTGGCCCCCCCAGTTTCCAGTCTGTCATATCCCTAACTCAATTCTTCCGCAATCTCGACAATCAACCGGCGCAACCAGATATGGCTGGCATCCTGATGCAGTAAAGGGCTCCAAATCATCTTCAGTTCAATCGACGGGATTGGGAAAGGTGGGTCAAGTACCTGCATGCTGCTGTCATTCCTGTACAGCATAGCGGCGCGATAGGGCAGGGTCGCGATCAGATCAGTTTCCACAGCTAAGTGCATCGCCACATGATAGTTGCGGGTAAACACACCGATATTGCGCTGCTTGCCGAATTTCGCCAGCGCTTCGTCGACCCAACCGAGTTTCTGCACGTCTGCCGGATCCATCCCCACGCCAACACCAAAGCCGGTTTTACTCACCCAAATATGCTGTCCTTTCAGATAGGTATCTAAATTGAAATTCTGCAAAATCGGGTTTTGTTTATGCACCAGGCAAGCAAAGGCATCTTTCCAGATGGTTTTTTGGTGGAAGGACTGCGGTAGCTGGTCAAAGCGGTTAATCGCCATATCGACTTTGCCGTTTTCAACATCATGAAAGGTGACATCAGAGGGCGTCATGATATCGAGCGAAGTGCCTGGCGCCTGCGCCCGTAAACGCTTCAGCAGCGCCGGAATGAGCGTGGAGGCCGCATAATCACTGGCCATAATGCGGAATACCCGGTGGCTGTGTGCCGGCTCAAATTCTTTATTTGGCTGCAGTGTCTCTTCCAGCGTTAACAACACACCACGCACGATAGGCGCTAGTTCCTTGGCACGTTCGGTTGGCACCATGCCATCTGAGGTTCTCACCAAAATGGGGTCGTTCAGCAGGTCCCGCAGCCGTTTCAGGCCATTGCTCATCGCCGGTTGGGTGATATTGAGCTGGTTGGCGGCCCGGGTGACATTTTTCTCCCTGAGCAACATATCCAGATAGACCAGCAGGTTTAAGTCGATTTTGCTGATATTCATCAGATCCCTCGTGAAATGGTGGTGTCGGTGGCAAATAAACCGATTTTCATATTCATATAATGAATGATGGGCATCAGAAAAATCAACTGGATGAATCGTTTTGCTGAAACCTATAGTGAAATGCAACAGCGCAGGGCACACAACACCTGCAGAGCTGCAAACAGAACGAACCTAACAGCCCGAACCCGATGAGGATGCAGTGATGTCAGCCTACTTACAGAAAGTCCAGCAACTGGAACAAAGTGTTAAAGCCAATGGCAGCGCCTGGAATGCTATCAGTGCTGAATATGCAACCCGGATGCAACTGCAGAACAGATTTAACAGCGGCTTGGATATCGCCCAGTACACCGCCGATATCATGCGCCGTGATATGGCCGAGTATGATGCTGACAGCGCCAGCTATACCCAGTCTTTAGGCTGCTGGCACGGTTTTATCGGTCAGCAAAAGCTGATTGCGATCAAAAAACACTTTGGCAGCACGAAAAAGCGCTATTTATACCTGTCCGGCTGGATGATCGCCGCGCTGCGCTCTGAATTCGGCCCGCAGCCTGATCAGTCAATGCATGAAAAAACGGCGGTGCCGGCATTGATTGAAGAACTGTATACCTTCTTAAAACAAGCCGATGCCCGCGAACTGGGCGGTTTGTTCCGTGAATTAGATGCAGCACGCGCGGCAGACCAGCAAAGCAAAGTGACTGAAATTCTGGCGAAGATCGACAACTTTGAAACGCATGTGGTGCCAATCATCGCTGACATTGACGCCGGCTTTGGTAATGCTGAAGCGACCTACCTGCTGGCGAAAAAAATGATTGAAGCCGGTGCCTGTGCCATTCAGATTGAAAACCAGGTGTCTGACGAGAAACAATGTGGTCACCAGGACGGTAAAGTCACGGTGCCACACGCGGACTTCCTGGCGAAAATTAACGCGGTGCGGTACGCCTTCCTCGAGCTTGGTATCGAAAACGGCATTATCGTGGCCCGCACCGATTCTTTAGGTGCAGGCCTTACCAAACAAATTGCTGTGACCAATGAGCCGGGCGATTTAGGCGATTTGTATAACAGCTTCCTGGATGGCGACTACATCCAAAGCGCCGACGATATTCAGAATGGCGACGTGGTAGTCAAAGCCAATGGCAAATTGTTAAAGCCAAAACGTCTGCCAAGCGGCCTGTTCCAGTTCAAAGCCGGTTCCGGTGTTGATCGCGTGGTGCTGGACTGTATTACCTCGCTACAGCATGGTGCCGATTTACTGTGGATTGAAACGGAAAAACCACACGTTGGTCAAATCGCCGAAATGGTCGACCGCATTCGTGCCGTGGTTCCAAACGCCAAGCTGGTGTACAACAACAGCCCGTCCTTTAACTGGACGCTGAACTTCCGTCAGCAGGTGTTTGATGCCTGGGCGGCGGAGGGGAAAGATGTGTCGGCTTATGACCGTGCCAAGCTGATGAGTGTGGATTACGACACGACCACACTGGCGTTGGAGGCCGATGAACGGATCCGGACATTCCAGGCCGATGGCTCAAAACGGGCGGGTATTTTCCACCATCTAATCACCTTGCCAACATACCACACGGCTGCGCTGTCGACCGACAATCTGGCCAAAGAGTACTTCGGTGCCGCTGGTATGCTCGGTTATGTCAAAGGCGTGCAACGTCAGGAGATCCGTCAGGGGATCGCCTGCGTCAAACACCAGAATATGTCAGGGTCAGATATTGGCGATGACCATAAAGAATACTTTGCCGGTGAAGCTGCATTAAAGGCTGCGGGTAAAGATAACACCATGAATCAGTTCTGAGGGGCGCTGATTTGTGACCAGCCGGTAAGCAGTAACCGCTTGCCGGCAATTGCTGAAACGAGTTTTACGTGGGTCGGGTGAATCGACTGTTGGCAGCCAAAGACTGGCTGCCTTTTTTTATGTACAGGACGTACGGTACGCCGAAAATGCAGGAGCAATTTTTGGCGATTCGCGCCATCCATGGCGCTCACCTTTCAGGCCAATGCTTTGCATTGTTAAAAATTGCTCCAGGCAATTTTTATTATGTCCAGGGAAGGACGGTACAGTGAATCAGGGCTTTCGTAACGCCAACAGTTTGGCGTTACGCCTGATGAACGCCATGAGCTCTGCGAATGGCCGACAAAAATGCAAGCACCCAGTAAGTGGTACCCAGTACCCAGAGCTTTTCGGCGATGTCCAGGGATGGCTCAAGCACTAAACTCGCCCTGCGGCTGCAGATTCAGCAATAACTGGCTCAGGCGCACTTTGTGATACGGCAGATGGCGTTCGGCCTTGCCGGTTTTGAGCAGCACCAGTGAGTGCTCCTGAAATTCTACTGCTGCCCGCGCCGTGCGGATTTGATTGCCATGCCGGCTGAAAGGCACCTGCGCTAAGGCCAGGCGTTCACACAACAACAGCTTTAACATCCGTTTATCGTACATCTGTATATCTCCGCCAAACTGCGAGCAACGTCAGGGGATATCCTGACGCCGGGCAGTCTATCGGCCACAGATGACAAAAAATTGAATCAGAGCTGGTTGATTGATGAAAAAATAATCACTTGAGATCAGCCTATTCTGCTGGAAGCTGATAGCTGTCGCAAATTACCTGCCAGGCGGCCTCGGCGCTGTCGACAAAGCGGATTAGTTCCACATCCTGTGGGCTGATTAATCCTTCTTCGACCAGCAAATCAAAGTTGATTAACTTACGCCAGAATTGTTCGTCAAACAGCACCACAGGTACTTTACTGGCTTTTCCGGTTTGCAGCAGCGTCAACGTTTCAAACAGTTCATCCAGCGTGCCAAAGCCACCGGGAAAAGCCACTAATGCGCGGGCGCGTTGCAGGAAATGCATTTTGCGGATGGCGAAATAGTGGAACTGAAAACAAAATTCCGGCGTGATATAAGGGTTCGGTCTTTGTTCGTGCGGCAGCACGATATTGAGGCCTATGCTTTTGCCACCGACCTGATATGCGCCCCGATTTGCCGCTTCCATTACACCAGGGCCACCGCCGCTGATAATCATCAGCGCTGATTTCGGACATTGCTGACTGTGTAGGGTTACCAGCTCGGCAAAACGCTGTGCTTCCTTATAATAACGACTGTTACGCACCTGGCGCTTGGCTTGTTGTAACAGTTGCTGATGCTGCGGCTCATCCGGCGCCAACGCCAGTTGTTGCTGGGCTTGCGCCAACTGCAGCGACGCTTGCTCCGGCGACAGAAAACGCGCACTGCCAAACACCACGACAGTCGCTTTAACCTGATGTTGTTCCAGAATTAATTGTGGTTTCAGGTACTCCAGCTGCAAGCGGGCTGAACGCGTCGCATCAAACAATCGTGATGCGCGACATGAACAATCGGTAATGTGTCGCACGAGTTTTCCGCGCGTCCGCCGGAATTCGGTCACCGCTTTCGAGATTCG
>CBFGPY010000284.1:0-4666 GCA_965650755.1 uncultured Chromatiaceae bacterium
CAGCCAGCAGCTCGATAACGCGCCGATCATGTACGGCTTGGTTGACCTGAGCTGGCCGGGTTCAGTCATCAACGCCTGGTTGCCCGCCTCAGACAGTAACCAAGACCGGCCCTGGCAAAACGGTGCGCTGTTTTCAGCTCGTCTCGCCCCCTGGTTACGCCTACCATTTCAAAGCCTGATTTGGTATCAGGGCGAGCAGGATGCGATGGGACGCGAAGCCGGGCTGTACGCCGGTAAGTTGCGCAGTTGGTTCGATAGTTGCCGCCAGCTCGCCGGTTGGCAGTTTCCTTTACTCCTGGTACAGATTGCCGGCTTTGGGGCAAACAGCCGGCCCGATTTAGCCAATGGCTTTGTGCAGGTGCGACAAGCGCAGCAGCAGTTCGCGGCCCAAGCATCCAACTGTGTTTTAGTGTCGGCCGCTGACTTAGGCGCTGTGCAGGATATCCATCCACCATTAAAAGCCGAACTGGCGCGGCGGCTGGTGCTCGCCCTACCCGCTTTATGGCGCGGTGAGGCGACATGCCCGTGGCAGGCAACTCTGCAACACAGCAGTACCGGTACTATTTTGCAACTGCCGGAGCAGGCGAATACTGCAGGATGGCAAAGCCGCACCACCCCACTGACGGGTTTTTATTATGAAGATTCGACAGGGCGTATGCAGCAGGTGCCGGCCATACTCAGTCACGATGGCCAGCAGGTGTCGTTGCAGTTGCCAGACAATGCCCGCTTACTGCTGTATGGGATGGCTGCACAGCCAGAGCTGAGCCTGTATTCAGCACAAGGTGAGCCTATGCTGCCACAACAATGGCCGCTGCACCGGTTCATTGAGCGCTGACAGCGCCTGCCTGAGCCGCTTCATAGGCCTGACGCTGTGTCGCCAGATGCTGCCAGATGCTCTGGCAGCGTTCGGGATTTTCCTGACAATACTTCGGTGAAAAGGCTAAATACAGCGGCATGGTGAAAAATGGCAGTTCGAGCTGACGCACCTGCGCCGCCGCCGGGTGTTTGCGGAACTGTTGTAAGGTAGAACCGGGTGGGATCACATAACCGTCGATGCGGCGATTCACCAATAAATCCACGCCTTGGTTAATATCAAGCTCCAATGGCGACAACGCATTTAACTCACGCAACCGCTGTTCGGCGATATAACCTTTCAGCGTGATCAGGCCATATTGCAGGCCCAGAAAACGCTGACCGTCCCACTGCACTTTGCTGTCTTTACGCACAAAAATCAGATAGGGCACGTCATACAACGCCTGGCTGGCGTCCGGCACACCATTTTGCCCTGGGAACTGAAACCACTGCGCCCGTTCTGCGGTCCAGCCGATCGACAATAAGCCGGTGATCCGGCCCTCGCGCACCTGACTGAGACAACGTTGCCAGGGTAAACTGATAAAACTGGCGTGCGGTAATTGCTGCAACACCCAGCCGGCCACCCGGGCCGTGTGCTGACCATAAATGCGCTGGCCGGCCACGACAACAGGTTGTTGGGTCGCAGTTTCAACCGGAGCGTCATAGCAAAAAGTTTCAGCCGCCAAAGCAGGCAGCTGCAGAATCAGCAGGCAGAATAACAAGTGACGCCAGTGCATCAGGCAGACGGCTCCGGATGGTTAAAACATCACCTTAGCACAGCGTGCCGTGCCTGCGTACCTATTGCGTTCCTTGTTGCGGGGCAACTGCTTATTGCAGCAGTTGCCAGATAGCTGCGCCCCACACCAGCGCCACAATCGTCAGGCTTAAAGTGACAGCCGCTGAGCCCATGTCTTTGGCGCGGCCAGACAGTTCATGGCGCTCTAAACTGACGCGGTCAGTCAGGGCTTCGATGGCAGAATTGAGTAGTTCAACAATCAGCACCAGCAGCAACACGCCGACCAGCAAGGCCCAATGGCCAACCGATTCGGCCAGCACAAAAGACAGCGGAAACATCAGTATTGCCAGCACAGCTTCCTGGCGGAAGGCGGCTTCATTACGCCAGGCGGCGACAAAACCTTTGCGTGAACATTCAGTGGCTTTGAGGATACGGCCAATACCGCTGCCGTTTGGTTTGTTGATCAACACAGACTCCGCTAAATACGTCAAGGCCAGCATAGCTGGCCTGATTGGATGAAAAGTTGGGCTCTTTATCGCAGCTTAAACTTAACAATTCCTGAAGACAACCGGCGCCTTAAACACCAAACTCCGCGCGGTACGCTTTGACTGCATCCAGGTGCATCGCCAGTTCCGGTTTGCCTTCGAGGTATTGGATTAAGTCTTTCAGGCCGATAATCGACACGACTTTAGTGCCAAAATCGCGTTCCACTTCCTGAATGGCTGACAGTTCGCCTTTGCCACGTTCCTGCCGGTCCAGTGCAATCAGCACGCCAGCCAGTTCCGCGCCTTGCGCCTTGATGATTTCCATCGATTCACGGATTGCCGTGCCTGCGGTGATCACATCATCAACCAGCATAATGCGGCCTTGTAATGGCGAACCAACCAGTGAACCGCCTTCGCCGTGGGTTTTGGCTTCTTTGCGGTTAAAGCAATATGGCACGTCGCGGTCATGGTGTTCTGCTAAGGCGACGGCGGTAGTCGTCGCAATCGGAATACCTTTATAAGCCGGGCCAAACAACACATCGAACTCAATGCCGGCATCGACCAGCGCGGCGGCATAAAAGCGGCCTAATTTCGCCAGATCGCCACCGGTATTAAACAAACCGGCATTAAAGAAATACGGGCTGGTGCGGCCGGATTTCAGCGTAAATGAACCAAATTTCAGCACCTGACGCGACAGGGCAAATTCAATAAATTCTTGTTGAAAAGCTTTCATCAGAAGACCTTTTAGACAGATTCGTTATGCCAATACACGTTTTTGTTCGTCGACGATTTCGCGGATCGCGTCTTTCGCCAGCGCCAGCATCGCCTGCATTTCTTCGAAGCTGAATGGCTCGGCTTCGGCAGTGCCCTGAACTTCAATCAGTTTGCCGGTTTCAGTCATCACCACGTTCATGTCGGTTTCGGCGGCGGAATCTTCGACATATTCCAGATCGGCAATAGGTTCGCCTTTATAAACACCAACTGACACAGCAGCAACCATGTATTTCAATGGGTTAGTTTTAATCAGGCCTTTGGCGCGCATAAAGTTCAGCGCGTCACATAAAGCCACACAAGCGCCGGTGATGGCTGCAGTGCGGGTACCACCGTCGGCCTGGATCACGTCACAGTCAAAAGTAATAGTGTTTTCACCGAGCAGTTTTAAATCGACTGCTGCGCGCAGGGCGCGGCCGATTAAACGCTGAATTTCCATAGTACGACCGGCTTGTTTGCCTTTGGCGGCTTCGCGGTCGTTGCGGGTGTGGGTGGCGCGTGGCAGCATGCCGTATTCAGCGGTGATCCAGCCTTTGCCCTGACCTTTCATAAAACGTGGCACGCCTTCTTCCACCGACGCCGTGCACAACACTTTGGTGTTGCCAAATTCAACCAATACCGAGCCTTCGGCGTGGGCAGTGAATTGACGGGTGAAACTGATAGGACGGATCTGACTGGCTGTTCTGCCGCTTGGACGCATGGGAAACCTCGATGGCCATTGATTTGGCGAAAAATGATGCCGGCATTATAGGGCTTTCACCGCCATATCGCCATCTCTGCCACAGCCGGCGCTTTTCGCGCTGACAGCGGATTCGCCTTCTGCGCAGCTTTGTGGGTATACTCGGTTTTTCGCTGTTTCTTTTGATGTACACAAGGATAATCGCATGATCCACAGCATGACCGCTTTTGCCCGTCACGAAATTAAAGCGACCTGGGGCAACGCCGTATGGGAGATCCGTTCAGTTAACCAAAGATATCTCGAGAGTTATTTTCGGTTACCTGAGCAATTCCGGGGTTTGGAAAGCCTGTTGCGCGACAAACTGCGCCAGAGCCTGCAACGCGGCAAGGTGGAAGTGAACCTGCGCTATAACGCGGCGCAGCAAAGCGACGATTTAAAGATTAATGAAGCCTTCGCCGGCCAGCTGATGAAAGCGGCCAGCGCTTTAGCCGCCCAAAGCCCGCAAGCCCAGCTGAATATCGCCGACATCCTGCGCTGGCCCGGCGTGATGGAAACACAAGAAGAAGACATGGACTCGGTGCAGGCCGAATTACTGGCTGGTTTTGACATCGCGATGAAAGATTTCCTCGCCGGCCGCGGCCGTGAAGGCGTGGCCATTGAACAGCTCATTCGCGACCGCCTCGACCAAATCTCCAACCATGTCAGCAATTTACGTGTGCACCTACCTCAAGCGCTGCAATGGCAACGCGACAAAATGCTGACCCGCTTACAGGAAATCAAAGCCGAACTGGACCAAAACCGCCTCGAGCAGGAAATGGCCTTCCTGGCACAAAAATCCGACGTCGCTGAAGAGCTCGACCGCCTCGACGCCCACATCAAAGAAACCCGCCATCACCTAAAACAAGGCGGCGCCATCGGCCGTCGCCTCGACTTTATGATGCAGGAATTTAACCGCGAGTCGAATACCTTGTCGTCAAAGGCGATTTCGACTGAGATCACTAATACTGCGGTGGAATTGAAGGTGTTGATTGAGCAGATGCGGGAGCAGATCCAGAACGTAGAGTGATGCGCATCTTTCATCGGTTCAATTAAACAAGCAAAGCCCTAACTATATGTAGGGCTTTGTTTTTTCGAAACATCAGT
>CBFGPY010000285.1:0-4637 GCA_965650755.1 uncultured Chromatiaceae bacterium
CTGTCGCCGGCGCCTGCTGGGCATACAGCGGCAACGCGGCAGTCCCGGTCAGCAGCAGCGAAATCGCTTTAGCTAACGCAGTTCTGGTAAATGGTTTTTTGTTGTGCATCTATCCGTTCCCTATTGATTTATTGTGAGTCAGTCAACTCAAACCGGTCTGCAGCTTGTGTGGATACGACTGTACTTATTAGTTTCAGCTGCCGGTTCGGGGTGTGGGAATTCAGTATCTTTTCCTGTACTTCTTCATCAGACGGATCCGTCCCACCAAAAACATTCTAGAGAGGAAGCCCGGCTAAAGAAGTTGCCAAAATGCGTTACCTTTTTGCTTTTTTTAATTTATTTCGCCACCGGTAGCAAGACGAGCTGCGCAATTTTCAACCAAAAAACTTCTACCGTTCTGCTTATTTTTGCGACGAAATCAATCTGCGCCAATTGACCTTTGCCAAATTCAGCCATAGTCTTTGAAAGCGCTTTCAGAAAGCGCTTTCAAAATAAAAACAAACTGCGTTAAAGGCACTGACATGAATGATGCGCTGCCCCGACGCCAGTTCACCAGTTAACAGGACAAGCACAATGAATAGACGACTTCTGCGGATCACGCCGCAGCAGGCCACTGTAGTCAAAGGCGGAATGTACAGCGCCCTGCTCAGTGCCGCACTGCTGACCGGCTGCGGCGGTGACACTGCCACCCAGACTGACATTGCTAAAACCGACACCAGCAAGCCGGCCACCGGCTGGAACCTGGTGTGGAGTGATGAATTTGACGGTCAGAACATCGACACCAATAAATGGAACTTTGAAGTGAACTGCGCCGGCGGCGGCAATAACGAAAAACAATGTTATACCGCTGACAAAACCAATGCCTTCCTGTCGGCCGGCATGCTGAATATTGTGGCCAAACCCGCTCCGGCCGGCGCTGAGAAACCCTATACCTCGGCCCGCATTACCACGAAGAAAAAAGCCGATTTTAAATATGGCCGCTTTGAAATGCGCGCCAAACTGCCTTCAGGCCAGGGCGCCTGGCCGGCGTTCTGGATGATGCCAACAGATTCTGTCTACGGCGACTGGCCTCGCTCTGGTGAAATCGACATCATGGAAGCGGTCAATCTGAAAGTAAAAGATGCGACCGGCAATATTGAATCCAACGTACACGGCACTTTGCACTACGGCAAACCCTGGCCGAATAACAGCAGCTCAGGTAAAAACTATGCGTTACCCGGCGGCAAAAACCCGGCCGATGATTTCCATACCTATGCGGTGGAATGGCAACAAGGCGAAATTCGCCGGTATGTGGATGACTATCTGTTTGTCACGCAGCGCCAGTCAGACGTGCGTTACAACAGCAAAGACCAGGCGGTTGGCCTGAAACATCGTGGCTGGTTTACCGAATATTATGACCAGACCAGCGGCAAGCTGAATACCTACTGGACTTCTGCACCTTTTGACCAGAAATTTTTCCTGATCCTGAACTTCGCCGTTGGCGGTAACTGGCCGGAAAACGTCAATAACAAAGGTATAGACGCCGCCGCTTTTGCCAATGGTCAAAGCTTTGTCGTCGATTATGTCCGCGCTTATCAATGCGCCGCTAATCCGGATACCGGCAAAGGCTGTGAATCGATTCGTCCAGGTTATGACAAAACGACCGACGCTTTGGTCGAAGGCAAAGCACCAATCCCGGTACCGCCTTCAGACGGCGTGGCCCGCAACCTGACCATTTTTGATAATGCCGTCAATCCAAGCTGGCCGGGCTGGGATTGCTGTGGTGGCAGCACGCCAACTGTGGTGAACGACAATCAACGCGGTGGTGTGATGGAATTCCGTGTCGGCGGTGCTCCTACCGTCAACGGTTTTATCAGCCGCGCGGAATTTATCAAAGACCCGGCTGGTTCACCCTCGCCGTTTGACGCCTCACCACTGGCCAATACCGGCAGCTTAAGCTTCGCGATGAAAGCCGTGTCGCTGCCAAATAACCCAGGCGCGGTGTGGAAACTCAAAGTCGAAAGTAATAACGCCGCGACTGCTGTCGAGCTGGATTTAACTGCAAGTACAGAAGGCAAAGCGCCGGCTGCCGGCGTCTGGCAAACCTACACCTTTCCGCTGAAAAAACTGGCGGATGCTGGTCTTGATTTATCCGCCATTGATGTGGTGATGATATTCCCGGCCTGGGGCTCAGGTGAAGGCGCCGTGTATCAGGTTGATGACGTTAAAATTGCCGGCCCGGGCAGCACAACTCCGTCGCTGACTATTTACAAAGACAGCCAGAACCTCGACTGGCCGATGTGGGATTGTTGTGGTGGCAGTAAACCAACTGAAGAGATGGACGATGCCGCCCATGGCATGACCGCCGAATTTAAAATCGGTGGCGCCCCGACTGTAATGGGGTTTATCACCCGGCCGGCCAACAATGGCGGCAACAAACCATTCGACGCCTCCGCCATTCTGGCCAAAGGCCTGATCAAATTTGACCTCAAAGTGGTCAACGCCCCAAGCGACCCGACAGCCGTCTGGAAATTCAAAGTTGAGGCCAACAACGCGGCCACCGCAGTCGAGCTGAACTTCACTGACAGTGTTGAAGGCAAAGCGCCGGTCACCGGCCAATGGCAGACTTACAGCTTTAAACTCAGCGACTTAGCCGCCAAAGGTTTAGATGTCAGCGCTATCGACGTACTGATGATGTTCCCGGCCTGGGGCACCGGCAACGGCGCAGTCTACCGGGTCGACAATGTCAGCATCGGCGAACCTGCCCTGCCATCCAACAGCGGTTTAACCCTGTTTGCCGACGCGGCCGCAGCCAACTGGTCGTTATGGGATTGTTGTGGCGGCAGTAAACCAACAGTCGAAGACGACGATGCCGCCCATGGCAAAACCGCCCAATACAATATCGGTGGCGCGCCAACTGTGATGGGCATCTTCGCCGCCGACGGCACTTATTTTGATGCCAGCAGCATCCTCGATACTGCCATCGTCAAATTCGAGATGAAGATAGTCACGCCACCGAGTGACAGCAGCGCTGAATGGCTGTTTAAGATTGAAGCCGACGATGCCGCCAGTGCCGTGCAGCTGAAACTGAGCGAAAGCCTGGAAGGCAAAGCGCCGGTCGTCGGTCAGTGGCAGACCTACAGCTACCGCTTAAAAGATCTGGCTGACAAAGGCCTCGATGTCAGTGCTATCGATATTGTCATGGTCTTCCCAGCCTGGGGCCAGGGCAATGGCGCTGTATACCGGCTCGACAATGTGCAAATTAAATAGGCGTGCAGATTAAATCATGTTTCAGATCAGTTAGTTGATTAGAACAGACGATCATAAAACAGCACATAGCACCCGGCCTGCTGTCTTGTCGCCGCCGGCTGCTGTGAAAACAGGATTACGTATGAACCAGACATTTTTCAGTAAAAATAAGCTCACCAGCGCCATGCTGCTGGCACTGAGCACAGGGTTGCCGGTGTATGCCGCGCAGCAGCAACAACCGGCGGCTAACGCCACAGAAGAAAAAGTAGAAGTCATTGAAATTAAAGGTATTCGCGGCAGCTTAATCCGCTCCATGGATATCAAACGCGAAGCCAATGGCGTGGTGGATGCCATCTCTGCCGAAGAGATGGGTAAATTCCCCGACACCAACCTCGCCGAATCGCTGCAGCGCATTACCGGTGTCTCGGTTAGCCGCGCCAACGGCGAAGGCAGCCAAATTACCGTGCGTGGTTTTGGCCCGGATTTTAACCTGGTGACCCTCAACGGCCGGCAAATGCCGGGCACAGGTTATACCCGCTCTTACAATCTGGAAAACTTATCTTCGGAAGGTGTCAGCGCCTTAGAAGTGTATAAAACCGCCCGCGCTTCCAACCCAAGCGGTGGTTTAGGCGCCACGGTCAATATCATCACCACCCGGCCGCTGCAACAGCCAGGGCTGCACGCTTCGGCCACCGCCAAGGGCATTTACGACAGCAGTAATGAGATTGGCGATGACGTGACGCCAGAACTGGCCACAGTGTTGAGTTCAACCATGTTTGACGACAAAGTCGGTTTGTCGTTGTCACTGTCGCACCAGGAACGGGATTTCCAGAAACAGCAGGCCAATGTACAAGGCTGGCAGGCCAATGTGGCATTACCAACGCTGGCTGCGGACAAAGTCAAAGATGCCCGTCCGGTCGGCGCCGATGGCAAACCCAGCGGCAATTATTATTTTGCCAAAGACATGAACTACAGCATTGAAGATGTGCAGCGCGAACGCAGCAATGGCCAACTGACTTTACAAGTGCGGCCGGTGGATGCCTTCACTGCCACTATCGATTACACCGCGTCGCGCGCCATCACCGGCAGCCAGAGCATTGGCTGGGGCATCTGGAACGAATTTGGCGGTAATATCAATGGCTATGAATTAGACGCCAACGGTACCGCGATTTACGCCGACATTAGCGGCAATGACGGCTCTTTCACTGCGAACAAAGGCACCACTGAAGTCAAAGCGGCCTCAGTTGGCGTCAATTTTGACTGGCAGGTCTATGACGCGCTGCAACTGACGCTGGATTACCATGATTCAGACAATAAAGCCGATAACGGCGCCGACAAAGGCCTCGGCAGCCAGGGCCAGGTGATTTTGGGTTCTGACCAGTTGCTGCGTAAAGTCTATGACTATCGCA
>CBFGPY010000286.1:0-4626 GCA_965650755.1 uncultured Chromatiaceae bacterium
TTTTATTGCTGTGTGAAGATCCGTTGATCTCGCTGCCAATTGGGCAAACCTTAAAAACCTTTGGCCATCAGGTAGAACGCTTTAGTGATTTCAGCGAGTTGCTAAGCTCGGCCGCACTGGATGCACCTGATGTGATCATCGTTGATCTTGATGCGCTGGATGATCAGGCTCAAGCCCTGGCGGCTTTGGGCCGGTTGCGCTGTGCAGAAGCGCAGCCAATTCCGATTTTTGTGCTGTCGTCGGAGGAAGAATTCAGCCATTACCTGCAGGCTGTGCGGGCCGGTGTGCTGGGATATTTCGTTAAACCTCTGAACCCGGCCACGCTGGAGGCCCGCCTGCAAAGGTTGTTGTCGATACGGGAACGCGATGCTTTTCGGGTGCTGATAGTCGATGACGATGTATTGTTGGCACAGCATTATGCGCTGGTGTTACAAAATGCCGGCTTACGTGCTGAGATCCTGACCAATCCGGCAGAAGTGTTTCAGGGCCTGCGCCGGTTTCATCCTGACGTCATCTTACTTGATGTCAATATGCCGGAATGTTCGGGTCCGGAGTTGGCGCAGACCATCCGGTTGCAGGACGAATGGCTGGGTGTGCCTATCATCTATTTATCCTCTGAGACTGACAGCGAACGGCAAATGGCGTCGCTGATTAAAGCCGGTGATGACTTCCTGACTAAACCTATCAGTGATAATGCGTTAGTGGTGGCCATTTTTGCCAGGGCTCAGCGCGCCCGGCAGCTGGCTGAAGTGATGACCAAAGACAGTCTGACGGGGCTGTTGCAACATGCCCATATCAAAGAGCGGCTCGGCGCTGAATTGGAGCGGGCGGCGCGGTTGCAGCAAAGTGTCAGTGTGGCGATGCTGGATATCGACCACTTCAAAAAAGTTAATGATTTATATGGCCATTTAACCGGCGACCAGGTGATCAGCAGTCTGGCTAATTTATTGCGCCAGCAACTGCGAAAAACGGATCTGATTGGCCGTTATGGTGGTGAAGAGTTTCTGCTGGTGCTGCCGGAATGTCAGCTGGACAAAGCCTGTCAGGTCGTTAATCAGCTGCGTGAAGCATTTGCCCGTATCCCTTTTGTCAGCAACGGGCAGACGTTCCACTGCAGTTTCAGCGCCGGCATTACCAGTGGCAGCGACAGCCAGCAGGTCGATGTCGTCGTTGATCACGCCGATCAGGCGTTGTACCAGGCTAAGGGAGCCGGTCGTAATCAGGTAATTTTATATCAGGCGCCGCTGGAAGATGTGCCGTCCCACTCGTCATGACGGCGTTGATCACAGCAAGCTGACCGCAAATCTGCTTTTGCGGTCAGTATCACTGCAGTAAAAAATCCAAATAGAAACAACTGCCTTTGCCAGTCTCGCTGTCAAAACTTATCTGGCCGCCCATCCGGTTGGTCAGCTCTTTCACAATAGCCAGCCCTAAGCCTGTGCCCCCGCGTTGCCGTGCGTCCACTGCATCTGCCTGAGAAAATTTTTCGAAGATCCGGTCGCGGAAACTTTCCGGAATACCAGGCCCCTGATCCGCCACGCTGATGCGAAAGCTGTTTTGGATAAGTGTGGTCTTTACTGACACAACAGAACCGGCCGGGGAAAATTTTGCCGCGTTTGACAGCAGATTGGCCATGATTTGGTGAAAACGCATCGGGTCCAGCGCCAGCACTGCATCTGGCCCCGGCGTCAGTTCAATGCGGGCACCAAATTTGTCAGCATAAGGCTGATTGTGGCGCACACATTGCTCCAGCAGTTCCCGTACTGCACATTCCTGCAGTTCAAATTGCATTTTGCCGGCGACCAGTTTATCGATATCCAATAAATCATTGATAAGCTGGGTCAGTTTTTCGCTGTTATCGCCGGCTATCTGTAACATCGGTTGCATCACTTCCGGTAACGCACCCAAAGCGCCGCCGCTGAGCAGGCCCAGCGCGCCGGAGATTGCCGTCAGAGGCGTACGCAGTTCGTGGCTGACCATCGACACAAACTGGTTTTTCATCTGTTCGACCCGGCGCCGTTCCGTAATGTCCTGAATGATGGACCAGACCTGAGCGGTACCGCTGGCATTCTGGATCAGCACTTCGCTGAGCACGACCGGGATCTGATGGCCATCAGCATGCTGCAGCTCCAACTCGACCGGGCCGAAACTGGCATGCCCCGTCAGCGCCTGTTGCCGTTGTTCCAGCTGACTGCTGCTGAACGACAATAACGCCGGCAGCGGCAGGGTTGGCTCGCCATGCAGGCCGGATAACTCACACCACTGCGGGTTCACACTCAGAATGTCGCCGCTGTCGAACTGGCTGAGTAAAATAGCCAGCGGTGCCAGCTGGTACAAGGATGACAATTTTTGCTCACCGGCACGCAGCGCCAGTTGTACTTCTTTTTGCGCTGTCACATCCCAGATAAACCCATCGATATACAGCAGTTCACCGCTGCTGTCGTAGATGCCGCGGCCGAGTTCCTGTACCCAACGTATCGAGCCATTGGCGTGCCGGATGCGGTATTCGACGCTGAATCTGGCCTGATTCTTCAGGTCGCGGTCGACGACTTCGCGCACTAAAGGTAAATCTTCGGCCAGCTGCAGCTCAGCGAAGTTAATTTTCTGATTGCGGATAAAACTACGCGCCGGATGACCGGTCAGCTTTTCCACTTCGTCGCTGATAAACAACATGGTCCACTGCGCGTCGTTGATGCAGCGGTAGACCACGCCTGGCAGGTTTTCCAGCATCGAACGATGGCGCTGTTCACTCAGTAACAAGGCATGATGCAGCTGTTCGAGCTGAGTAATATCAATAGCAACACCAAGATAACCGCGTAGTTCACCCTGTTCGGTGCGGATCGCCGAGACACTGAGGCGGACTTGCTTACGTTCGCCTTTTTTGCCGATATAGGTCCATTGCCGCGTTTCGCTGGTGCCATGCCAAGCTTTGTAGACAAAGACATCAAAACCGTCGATCGGCTGCTGGTATTCGGCGCTGAGCTGCGCCGCGCGGACCCGGATCTCTTCAGCGTCATGTAGCAACGCCGGTGTAGCGATACCCACGAGCTCCTCGGCTTTATAACCGAGCATCCGCTCAGCCCCCGGATTAAATAACTGGATCACGCCATGCACGTCGGTCGAAATCATGGCTGCTTCGGTGGATGAGTCAATAATCGCTTGCAGATATGAACGGGTGCGCTGCATTTCCTGTTGCTGTGCGCGCTCTTGTGTGATGTCGCGGTGGGTGCCAAACATCAGCAGCGGTTTTTGCTCTTCAGTCCACGCCATGACGCGGCCGACGGCATGGATCCAGACCCAATGCCCCTGTTGATGGCGCATACGAAAACGCGCATCAAAAAACGGTGAGCTGCCGTCAAAATGCCGTTCCAATATCTTGTAGGTCGCATCCAAATCTTCCGGATGGACCCGGCTTTGCCAGATGCTGACGTCGGAATGTTCGACCGGTGCCATACCGAGCATGCTGTACCAGTAAGTGTTATAGACGGTGGTGCCGGTTTGTACATTCCATTCCCAGGTGCCGATATTGGTGCCGTCGATAATGGCGCCCATTCGGTCCCTTTCCTGTTGCAGGTGCAAGTTTTGCTCGGCACTTTGTTGTTGCAACAGCCGGCTGTTCATCAGCAGGACTGCCTGATCGGCCAGTTGCAGCAGCGTCCTTTGCTGCACTGCATTTAATTCAAGCGGTTTGGTATCAAACACACACAAAGTGCCAAGTGCCAGTTCGTTTTGCAGCACCAGCGGCGCGCCGGCGTAAAAACGGATGCCGTTGTCACAGGTCACCAGCGGATTGTCGGCTGTGCGCTGGTCGGTCCGTGCGTCCGGAATATAGGTCAGTTGCTGTGGGGTTAAAATCGCGTGGGAACAAAAGGAATCTTCCCGGCTGTTTTCCTGTTCGCAAAAGTTAAAGGTACTTTTGAACCATTGCCGGTTACGATCAATCAGAGTCAGAGCGGCGAAGCCGGCACCACTGACATGGGCGGCAATTTCGGTCAGCGCATCAAAGGCGGCTTCGGACGGCGTATCTAAAATATGCAGCTGCTGCAGGGCCTGTAGGCGCTCGGCTTCGTTGTGCGGGATCAGTGCCTTCATATCTGTCGTAAATCAGGGAATGCTGTTCCTAGTGTACGCAGAAAATCCGGCACTGCGATCTTTTTCTGTCGGCTTTTTCGCTGACTTTTTGCTGCGTTATTGCCCAGGATTGGCGACAGGCTGCGGCGTCTGTTCACTTAACCGCGAGTCCAGCAGTTTGCGCGCCTGCTGTTTTTCCTGTTGCTGTTTGATCCTAAGCAGCGCTGCATACAACTGGGCGGCATTAAAAGGCCGGGCCGGGTCGACTAAATCACTGATATCGACCTGCGTGCTTTGCTGTAGTTGCTGTAGTAATTCCAGGTGACGGCTTTGGATCAGTGTCTGGCGCATATCTGCATCTTCAGTGCCGGCAGTCACCGCATAGCTTTTCATCAATAAATCAATGGTTTCGATATTCTGCGCAGCAGATGGTTTTTGCTGCTGTGTGCTCAGCTGAGCTTTTTGTTCTGCCAGCCATTGTTGTTGCAGCTGATAAACTGCTTCGGTGTGCCAGAAATAAAACAGCAGCGCCGCAGCGCCGATACCAAGACCAAG
>CBFGPY010000287.1:0-4617 GCA_965650755.1 uncultured Chromatiaceae bacterium
TGTCGGTATTGCGACCGGGTTTTTGATCCAGGCGGCGCATCAGGTTGGGCTGGTGTCTTTGACCCATACGCCAAAACCGATGAGTTTTTTAAGCAAAATTTGTGGCCGCGATAACGACAACGACCGGCCTTACATGCTTCTGGTCTTAGGTTATCCGGCACACGATGCGACAGTGCCGGCCCATGCACTGAAGAAAAAGCCATTTGATCAGATTTGTACTTTATTAGACTGACAGCCCTTAGCAACAGGAGTACGACATGCCGCCCTATAAACCCACCCCGTCTGACGCGCAGTTATGGTTGATATTACGACTGACGTTGGCCGGCTTATTAGCGGCGCACGGTTGGACCCGGTTGTTAGGGGGCGGTGTGGTGCCTTTTGGCGAATGGCTGCAGACGCAGGGCTTGCCGGCAGGTTTTTATCTGGCGGCTGCTGTCACAGGCTATGAAATTATTGCAACATTGCTGTATGCCGCCGGCAAATGGGTCTGGCCGTTATCGCTGGGTTTCATTGCCATTTACGCCACAGGCCTATGGTTGGTCCATGCGCCTTTTGGCTGGTTTGTCGTCGGCGCTGGCCGCAATGGTGTGGAATACAGTGTGCTGTTGATTATTTGCCTGGCTTTAACCGGCTTTCGTGCTTATCGGCAGCGACAACAGCCTCGATTCTGAGGCTTTGCCAACGCTTTTTACGGTCAAACGCGTTTTTACTGCTGTTTCCAAACGAATTTTCTCTGTTGCCTGCCGCTTCGGCTACGCTTGAAGGGCATATCATAAAAAAGGCAGGATAGAGATGAAACCTATTGTATTGTCTGATAAAGCGTTGCCTACACTCGGCTTGGTGCTTGTTACCGCGCTGTTGCCGGCAACAGCCGGTGCTGAGGTGAAGCTGAACGGCTTTGCTTCCATCCGCGGCACTTCAGTGTCCAGTGACGGCGGCTTAGAGCCTTTCCCTGGTTTTACCGAGGGAGAGCTGACCTTTAAGCCCGAGTCGTTGTTTGCGCTGCAGGCGCAGGCTGACCTCGGCGAAGGCTTGACGGCGACTGTGCAGCTGTTTGGTGAAGGCAGGCAGGATTTTGAAGTCGAAGCCCGCTGGGCCTACCTGAGTTACCAGTTCAATGATACTCACAGGCTTAGTGCCGGCCGTTTTGCCAATCCGATTTTCCACCAGTCGGAATACGAAAAGGTCGGTTACGCCCATAATTTTTCCCGCTTACCGAAAGCGGTTTATATTGATTTTGATTTCAGTACCATTGAAGGTGTCGCACTGGACAGCCAGTACAATGTCGGCGACTACAGTCTGTCGACCAAAGTATTGTTTGGCAGCTGGTCCGGCGAAACCTTCAGTGCTGTGACCAACAACTATACCAATTTTGGTCTGGACAATATCATCAGTGCCAATGCCACGCTGGCGGGCGATTGGTGGCAGCTGTTTGCCGGTGCCTTTGTCGCGCAGATTGATGGTGGCAACATCGACAGCAGCACTATCTTCCCCCTGGCGGCAAACGGCATCAATCTGGCCAGAAATTCAGGAGCCAGCAGTGGCCAAATTGACGATTTTAAATCGCGGATTGGTTGGGACAATAAAGACGGACTGTATTGGTTTAGTGGTTTTGCTATTGATCGCGATAACTGGTTGGTCGACTTTGAGTATGTCGAGTACGAAGTAAAAGATTCGACCGACGCGTCGAATCAGTCATGGTATCTGGCATTAGGACGACGTTTCGATAACGTGGTTCTCACGCTGCATACCGAAGATTACGCTCAGACTGCCGATTATGATTTTCTCAGTGGTGTCTCCCATCCGGTGTTATTAGCTACGGGCAAAGGCATTCACAATGCGTTTGCCCAGCGTGAATTTGATGGCGTTGGTCTGACCGTCCGTTACGACTTCCACCCCAGCGCCGCATTCAAAGCGGACTATTTCACTGGCACTGATACCCGTGCTGCGGTTGGCGATTACAAAATCTTATCATTTGGCATCGATCTGGTGTTCTGAGGAGAGCATGATGAAAAAATTATTAATAATCAGCGGTTTGCTATTTAGTCAACTGGCGGTTGCTGAACTGGTTGTGATTGTGCATCCGTCGAACAATAATCAGCTGGACGAAGCGACCATCTCAAAGATATACCTTGGGCGGGAAAAATCTTTTGCCGACGGCCAGTCGGTGGTGCCACTGGCGCTGGCTGATAGCGCGCCGGCCAGTACGGCTTTTAACGACGCGGTTTTGAAAAAATCCTCGAGTCAGCTCAAAGCCTATTGGTCGAAACTGGTGTTTACCGGCAAAGGTACACCACCAAAAGAGATTGGCAGTGAAGAAGAAATGCTGAAGCTGGTCGCCACCAATCCGTCGGTGATTGGTTACGTCGACGCCAGCAAGGTAGATGCTTCGGTCAAAGTGGCGCTGAAGTTTTAGCGACACAGTAGTTCTTCGTCGGTAGGCAAAGCAGGAGCTGATTTCAGCTCCTGTTGTTTTTTCTGGCTGTCCATCAGCCATTCGTTGACCTTGACAATCAATCGTTCTTTATATAGAACGTTCCATATAAAGAACGGCTGTGACGCGATAATAACGAGGGGAGTGGCTTGGATCCGCAAAGTTTACAAACACTGGGCCGGCATATTCAGGGCCTGAGGATTAGCCGGGGCTTGTCGTTGTCACAGCTGGCTGCAGCTGCAGGCATCGCCAAATCGAATTTGTCCCGCTTAGAACAAGGAGCCGGTAATCCGACGTTGGACACGATTTGGCGATTGTCACTACAGCTTGGCGTACCTTTTGGTAATTTAATTGCCCCTGTTGCTGCACTGGTTGGTGATGCGGGTGTGCAGGTGCGATTGTTGGATCAGGGCAAAGATCAGCCAGCGGTTGACGCCTACTGGATGTCGGTCGCGCCTCACACCGAACGGCAGGCTGAAGCGCATGCCAGGGGGACTATGGAGATGATTTGTCTGATTAGCGGCGAGCTTGAAGTTGGGGGCGCCGGAACTCTGAAGCGCCTTAAAGCTGGCGACAGTCATCAGTTTGCTGCAGATGTCCCGCATCTGTACCGCAGTGGCGAGCACTGGGTGACGGCGCTGCTCACTATCGTTTATCAACAACAGGAGCTGTGTGATGAGTAACAGCTCTGCCTGGCGCCTGGGGGCGCGTGATGCTTTGCCATTGCTCGGTGGTTACATTCCGGTGGCAATATCCTTTGGCCTTATTGCGGTGCAGGCTGGTTTTACTGCAGTTGCTGCTGTGCTGATCTCGACATTGATTTATGCCGGCGCATCGCAGTTTTTATTTATTGCCATGGTTGCCAGCGATGCACCGCTTTGGCTGGTGATTGTGATGACGCTGCTAATTAATGCCCGCCATGTAGTCTATGGCCCAAATCTGGCGCCTTATTTGCCATCAGGCCGGCTCTGGCCCTGGTTAATGCATGGTCTGACCGACCAGATTTTTGCCTTAGCGCATACCCGCTTGCCACAGTTGCCGGAGCCACAGCGCCTTGGCTGGTATTGCAGTGCGGCGTTGATTGCCTGGGGCAGTTGGATCGGGGGCACCGCGCTTGGGGCTATTGCCGGGGCTGAGATCACGGCGCGTTGGCCATTGCTCGGGCAAGTGCTGCCGTTTGCGCTGCCGGCATTATTCATTGTGCTGCTGGCACCACGTTTTACTTCCTGGCAATGGACCTGCACTTTGAGCAGTACGGCTTTGGTGGCGCTTGCGCTGAAGTTAGCCGGCCACAGCAATCTGGCGATCCCGCTGGCAGCCCTGTGCGGTGCTGTGGTGTTTTATCTGTTGCAGCAACAGGCAACCCGGACGGAGGCGCAGCATGAGCACTGAAATTTGGCTGACGTTACTGGCCTGCGCTTTGGGAACCTTTTTGTTACGGATGCTTCCCTTGCTTTGGATGCAGCGCCATTTGCGCCGGCGCGACCCGGTACGGCAAGGCGAGGCGATGCCACTGTGGCTCACTGTGCTGGCGCCGACCATGATTGCGGCTATGTTGGGGGTATCGCTTATTCCGGTGAGTCAGAGTGCCACTAGCTGGCTGGCCACTGTACTGGCTGGTCTGGTCACTGTATTGGTCTGGCGTCGCACCCGCTCGCTGGGCTGGCCTGTCTGCGCCGGTGTTTGTGTCTTTGGGCTGGTGTCGATACTTGCGTTGTGGGCCTGAAAAAAAACCGCCAACCGGCGGTTTTTTTTCGAATACCAATCAATAAAAATCCATCAGAATTAACTCTAGCCACATCCTTAACATCACACTATAATGCGCAACCTCAAAGCCAAAGTGTACTAATACACTTTGCTCCTCAGGGCCTATAGCTCAGTTGGTTAGAGCATCCGACTCATAATCGGCAGGTCGCTGGTTCAAGTCCAGCTGGGCCCACCACTTTCCACGACAAATATATTCCTTCCATTAAATAATTAATATTTCGTGTGTAAATAGTAATTTTTAAAATTATCTTAGTTTAATTTTCTATTAATTCAACATGCTGACACTTGCTACCCTCACAACTAAATCACCGCGATAAATCGCAGGTGATTTACAAAAAAAATAATTAAAACGCAATGCTCGCAAAAGTATATGGCACACCGTAAAAGCATTACAGGAATCCCAAAAGAAATAGATA
>CBFGPY010000288.1:0-4615 GCA_965650755.1 uncultured Chromatiaceae bacterium
GGACGGGCAGGGCCAGTATCTGACGCCGGCGCTGTGGGATATGCATGTGCACTTTGAAGGCCGGGATTTAGTCGACGACAACGCGCTGTTGCTGCCTGTCTATCTGGCTTATGGCATCACAGCGGTGCGCGAAGCGGCCAGCAATCTGGCACCAACAGTGCTGCGCTGGCGTGCAGAAGTCGCGGCCGGGCAGCGGCTTGGTCCGCGTATTTTTACCGCCGGGCAGAAATTTGAAGGGATTAATTCGCTGTGGGACGGCGATCTGGAAATTGGCAATGAGCAGCAGATGCATGCTGGTATGGATTTGCTGCAGTCACAACAGGTTGATTTTATTAAGATCACTGAAAACACTTTAGCGCCAGATTTATATCTTGCGACCATCCGTGAAGCACACAAACGCGGTTTGCTGGTGTCGAGCCATGTGCCTTATGGCACCGCCATTGATGAACTGGCTCAGGCTGGGCTTAGCAGTATTGAACACGCGTCCTATTTATTACGCCTGGGTTTTACCGCTGAGGCGGATAACGCAGCAAAAGTGCGAAGCGGCACCATGACCAATCAACAGGCGGCCGCGCTGTACCGGCAGGGCTTTGATCAGGAGACGGCCAATGCAGGGTATCGCCGCTTAGCCGCAGCCGGCGTCGCGGTTACTCCGACGCTGATCGGTGGCCAGCAGTTGGCGCATTTGCATGAGACTGACCACAGCCATGATGCATTTTTGCGATATCTGAGCACCGATTTTACCGCCAACTACCAGTGGCGCATCGAGCGGATGGCGGGTGAAACGCCGGCGCAGCAGCAGGAACGTAAAGACAAAGAACAGCTGATTGCAGCGCAGTTGCCTTATTTACAACAGGCCGGCGTGTTACTGCTGGCCGGCAGTGATTCTGCTGCTCTTAATACTTATGTCTATCCGGCAGAAGCCCTGCACGCTGAACTGCAACTCTGGCAGCGGGCCGGCATGCAAAACGCCGACATTCTGCGGGCTGCCACCATCAATGGCGCACGTTTTATGCGGCAGTCGGCCGACTATGGTTCTGTCACTACCGGTAAAAAAGCCGACTTATTGTTATTAAAACAAAACCCGTTGCAGGATATCGGCGCCACCCGTTTGCTGCAGACACTGGTGTATCAGGGCAAAGTGTATGACCGTGCGACTTTGGATTTAATGCTGCAACAGGCAGCTGCGCAAAAGCAGCAGCTGGATCAGCAGCCGGATTAACTCTGAAAAACTCAGTTGCGTACGGTCGCTGGCTGCAATTGCGGCTGGCCGCGGTCGGCGTGGCGCAGCTCCTGACCGCGTTGTGATAATAGTTGTAGCCTGCCGTTTTGCTGCCATAGCGTCAGGAGTTGATCCAATTGTTTTGCCAGCGCTGCGTCGCGGCTGCCGAGCCGGAATTCCGTGACCCTAAACAGGTCAAATTCCCGCAGCTCGCTGCGCGCTCTGCCAAGGCCTGTCAGTACGTTCTCCAGTGTTTTTTCATTCATCACCAGCAGCTCAGTGCGGCCTTTTAACAGCATCAGCACCGCCTGAGTATGATCGGTCAGTTCGCGGTATTCCGGCGCGTGGGCCGCGACTTCGGCATAAAAAGGACCAAGCACCCCCTTGGCGTTCTGAAATGCCGTCAGCCGATAGTTGGCAAGGTCAGCCGTGGATTGCAGCTGACCGCGAAATCCGGCTAGAGCAAAGGCTTTATTGCGCACCCAGGCATAAGGGGCCGTCAGGTAAATGCCGGCAATACCGGGTTCCTGTTGGCGCACCGCCAGATCCAGATCGCCGTCAGCCAGCATCGGACGCAACCTGGCGTGTGGCACTTTAATGATTTGGTGTGGCAACTTGAGTGTTTGCAGCAGTTCATTGACCAGTAGCTGTTCATAACCGCTTTGCGCGGTCGGATTTTTGTAAACCTGGTCGGACACGCCAAGGCCGACCCGCAGCGGCGGCGCTGCATGCGTCATGGCGCAAAACAGCAAAGCCAGCAGCCACATCCGTTGTTGCATCTGCGCCTCCCTGGCCCTACTGATTACCCTGACGTCTGAGTGTAGCAGATGAAGGGACAACCGCGGGCAAGGGCCAGCTGCTTTGCACAACCAAGCCGGCGATTACCGGCCCGTATTGTTGGCACTGACTACTGTGTTAGGAACGAATGTTACTAAGGATTTGCAAAAAAACATCCTTCAGGTAACTTGTAGGCCTTTTTATCATGGAACTGCCGAAGACTGAGGCAAAAAAGCCGCTGCCGGCAGGAACAAACAGGGAGTATGTCATGCAGTACCAAAAAATAATGGCTCTTGGCTTATTGGCTGGCCTCACTGGTTGCGGCGGCGGAGGCGGTGATAGTCCGGCACCCGTCACACCAGAAGTGCCGCAGTATCTGGTCTCGACACAAGCCGGAGCCGGTGGCAACCTGAGCCCGGCCAGTACTCAGGTACGGCAGGGGGCGACCGCCACTTTCAGTGTCACTCCGTCAACTGGCTATGAGATTGACAGTGTCAGCGGTTGTGCCGGCAGTCTGACGGGCAGCCAATACACCACAGGCGTAGTCAACGCAGCCTGCACTGTCACCGCCAGTTTTAAAAAGCAAAATTTCCTGCTCACCGCCAAAGCTGGCAGCGGCGGCACTATCACACCGGCCGAACAACGCTTGTCCTATGGTGAGAAAGCCGAATGGACGGTCAAAGCCCAAACCGGCTATCAGATTGATCAGGTCACCGGCTGCAATGGTAGTCTGAGTGGCGAAATTTACAGCGTTGCCACGGTCACAACCGCTTGTGAAATCAATGCCAGTTTCAAAAAACTCAGTTATACCGTGAGTGCGGCTGCCAATGCCGGCGGCACAGTAACGCCAGCAACGCAAAAGGTTGAACACGGCAACACCACCACTGTCACGCTGAAAGCAGATAGTGGTTTTGCTATTAATACAGCCAGCGGCTGTAACGGCCAGTTACAGGGCGACGTGTACCGTACCGGCGCTGTGACGGCGGATTGTAAAGTCGATGTGGTGTTTGGGCCTGCCATGATTCAGGTGACGACCACAAGCAGCAGCGGTGGCAAGCTGAATCTATCCAATCCGCAGGTCAAATATGGTGAAAGCCTGCAGCTGACGCTGCTGCCGGATGCCGGTTTTGATATCACTACAGCTTCGGGTTGTGGTGGCAAATTACAAGGCGCAGTGTTTACCACAGCCCCTGTCACAGCAGCTTGTACTGTTGAGGCAAAGTTTAACGTTAATACGATTGTCGTGTTTCCGGACGCCGGTTTGGATAAAGCGGTCAGGAAATCGCTGGGGTTAGATGACAGTAGCCCTGTGACTAAAATGCAGCTGACTAAGTTGACGAGTCTCTACACTTCTGCGGGTCAAATCGCGGATCTGCAAGGGTTACAGCATGCAACAGAGCTTACCATCCTGCAGATCCAAAACAATAAGCTGGTAGACCTCTGGCCGCTACAGACGCTGACGAAGTTACAGGAATTGTATTTGGGGTATAACTCAATCAGCAGTTTTAAGCCTCTCAGTCCGTTGAAGAATTTACGAACATTGTGGTTATTTGAGGCCGTTGCAACGGATTTGTCGCCTCTGGCTGGTTTGCAGTTAACGGAGCTTGGGCTTAGTAACAAAGCGTCGCTGGATTTGACGCCACTCAAGGGCATGCCATTGCAGAATTTTTACCTGTGGGACAGTGCGACAACAGACTTAAGCCCACTGGCTGATACTCCGTTACATTATCTTGATGTACAGGGGAGTCGCGTCCGTGACCTTTCCGTGCTCAAAAACTTGTCGAATATGTGGGGTATTACGCTTTCCAATACTGATGTATCTGACCTGAGTCCATTGCGTCAGATCCCAAGACTACTATCGCTGTCAGCACAAAACACTCTGGTACAAAATCTTGATGTATTAAACGAATTGGCTTTTTCGCCACAAGCAACACTGACTATCTCTGGTTGTGTTGATCAGCATGGTTATTCCCGCCATTTGGAACAGTTAGAAGCCTTGCGGATCAAGTTCAAGCTGAACCTGATGTTGGGAGAGGGAAAGCGAGCGGATTGTGCCGACACCTGGGGTGATACTCAGTTAGCCGTTCAGGCCAAGGTCGTTGACCGCACTTTAGAATACAGCTGGCAAATCAATGGCAACACAGCACCAGTGCATTGCGCTTTGTATCTGGATCAAGACGACCAGCAGCCTGGCGAGCCAGCATCTGTATCACAGGCTTGTGCTAACAGCGGCACTGCGACCTACAGCGGCTATCAAGCCGACCAGTTCCGCCCGGCGATCTGGTTTGATAACGGCATCGGTGGCGAGAAACTGGTGAAACTGAACGAAGTTGGCACAGCACCGGCACAACCGGCGTTGCAAAGTCTGGATTTAAGCCAGATCACCATTTCCGCCAAACCGCTACTTGTGCCTGAACGTGATGGCCTACTGCGTTTGCACGTGACTGCAGCGCAAAGCCCGGCAGTTCTGCCCAAATTTCAGCTTGATTTGCAGCTGAATGGCAACAACCAACTGCTGGATGCCGCAGCGCCGAAAAAGCTTCCGGGCAGTAAAGTACACCGTAGTTTAACCGATGCCTATCAGGCAGTGATCCCCGCCAACTGGATGAAACCTGG
>CBFGPY010000289.1:0-4611 GCA_965650755.1 uncultured Chromatiaceae bacterium
AGGACGGCTTTTATGGCTACGTATTACACAACCGGAGGATGACGCTATGTCATTATATGTAAACACTAACGTTTCAGCGTTAAATGCTCAGCGTCAGCTGATTAACTCAGGCAATTCACTGGACAGTTCGTTTAAACGTTTATCGTCAGGCTTTCGCATTAACAGTGCAGCTGACGATGCAGCGGGTCTGCAAATCAGCAACCGCTTAACCAGTCAGATCCAGGGTTTGGATCAAGCTATCAGAAACGCCAATGACGGTATTTCTCTGGCTCAGACGGCTGAAGGTGCAATGGACGAAATCACCAACGCACTGCAACGGATCCGCACGCTGGCAGTTCAATCCCAAAACGGGATTAACAACTCAGCCGACCGGACTGCGCTGCAAAAAGAAGTCTCCGCGCTGAAAACGGAAATCAGCCGGATCGCAACCACAACCCAGTTTGGTGGTGTGGCACTGTTAAACGGAAACTATTCTTCCAAGTTCCTGGTTGGCGCCAATGCAAACCAGAACATCAGTGTCAATCTGTCAAGAACAGGTGGTTTTGGTGCGTCGGGTTTAAGCATCGGGACACTGTCGATTGCGACAGTTGCCAACGCCTCTGCGGCATTAGCCAGCATTGACAGTGCAATTAAAACAATCGACAGCAAGCGGGCGGATTTAGGTGCTTTGCAAAACCGCTTCCAGTCTACGATTCGCAACCTGAGTAATATCGTTGAAAACGTGTCATCTGCACGTAGTCGGATCCGGGATACTGATTTCGCTAAAGAAACAGCTGAACTGACCCGCTCGCAGATCCTGCAACAGGCCAGTACTACTATCCTGTCACAGGCAAATCAGCGTCCACAATCTGCGTTATCGCTGCTGGGTTAATCCGGCAGCTAGCAGGAAACAGGATGCTTCAGGGACGAACGCCCCTGTCCGGGTACCGGGCAGGGGCGCTCTTATTTTTACGGCAGGCAAATTGGCCAAGCCTACTGTGCGTCAACTCCAATCACTTTTCTTACCTGTCGCTCCCCCCCAACTCAAGCAAGAACGTTTAGAACTTTTGGCCCAGTGGCAATCTTTTGCAATTCAATGCAGTATCAAAAGCGGAATATGGCTGATATCTGCCGTTATTCGCGATGTAAGAGTCATTTCGGCAAAAATATGCACAAATTAAGTGGTTGATAATAAAGTAAAAAATTATTTTTTGATAAAAAAGGAAAAAAATTGCCTTTTTTTCCTAAAGTCCTGAAAGTTGTTGCCGATACCCCAGTTAAGCCAAATTGCAGTTTGGCGAAAATTGCGGGAATCCGCTTAATCAAGAAGTTGCCGACGGTTTGCAGACCCGACTCGACTTTTAAGGAGTGACTTATGGCTTTAGCAGTAAACACCAACGTCTCGGCGCTGAACGCACAGCGCCAATTATTAACTTCAGGTACAGCGCTGGATACAGCCTATAAACGTCTGTCTTCAGGCTTCCGTATCAACAGTGCAGCGGACGATGCTGCAGGCTTGCAAATCAGCAACCGTTTAACCTCTCAGGTTAACGGTCTGAATCAGGCAATCAGTAACGCCAACGACGGTATCTCTGCCTCTCAGGTTGCTGAAGGTGCGTTGGATGAAATCACCAACTCTCTGCAGCGTATCCGTACACTGGCAGTTCAATCCCAAAACGGTATTAACAACTCTGCAGACCGCACGGCTCTGCAAAAAGAAGTGTCTGCGCTGAAAACAGAGATCAGCCGTATCGCACAAAACACTCAGTTTGGTGGTGTCGATATTCTGAAAGGCGGTTATTCTGCCAAGTTCCTGGTCGGTGCAAACGCGGGTCAGACTATTAGTGTGAACCTTTCACGTGCCGGTGGTTTTGGCGCTTCAGGTCTGAGCTTAGCCAGTTTAACAATTGCAACTGTTGGCGGCGCTTCAACTGCGTTAGCTACCATCGACAGCGCAATTAAAACTATCGATAGCAAACGTGCCGACCTCGGTGCGTTACAAAACCGCTTCCAGTCAACTATCCGTAACTTAAGTAACGTTGTAGAAAACGTTTCTGCTGCACGCAGCCGGATCCGTGACACTGACTTCGCGAAAGAAACTGCGGAATTAACACGGGCACAGATTTTGCAGCAAGCGAGTACAACAGTATTGGCGCAAGCTAACACTCGTCCGCAATCTGCATTATCTTTACTGGGTTAATTCTGATGTTGTCCGGTCGGGCGGAAACTATATTTAAGTTACCGCCACGCCGGCCGATACGAGGTGACAGATCATGAACTCAGTCGAACTGAACGTTGGTAGAAGCCAACGTAATGTACAACCACCGCAAGGACTTGCAGTGGTCGACCAAGAGGTCAGGACTGCAACCCGACAGTCTCAGGAGGCAAAAAAGCTGCCTGCTGAGGATGCCGCGCAAACTAAAGCTCAGCCAGCACCGACAGCGGCAGAGCTTGGGGATGCGGTAGAAAGCATTAACCAGTTTGTGAATGCACAGATGCGTACACTGAACTTTTCAGTGGACGAGAACTCCGGAAAAGCAGTGGTGAAAGTCATCGACTTTGAAACCAAAGATGTGATCCGGCAGATCCCGGGCGAAGAAGTGCTAAAAATGGCAAGTGCGATCAAAAAGTTGCAAGATGATCTCGGGTCAGCAACAGGTTTGCTGATCAACAGTAAGGTGTAAATACAGCGAGGAGAAATCATGGCTATCCGTGCCCTAGGGTCGGCCTCTGGCTTAGATCTGGAAAGTTTGGTCACACAATTGGTGAAAGCTGAACGGATGACGAAAGAAGCCCGTTTAGATGACACGAAAAAAAGCCTGGATTCCTCCTTGTCTGGTTACGGTAAACTGAAATCTGCAATGTCTAAATTTCAGGATGCAGTCAAGGCGTTGAGTCTGGATAACCTCAACGCCCGTACTGCAACTGTCAAACAACCTACAGATACCAAAACATACCTGGAGGCTACTGCGAAAACCACAGCAGCTCCTGGTGTGTTTGACATGAAAGTCAAAACGTTGGCCTCAGGCAGCAGAGTAGAAAGTGCAGATGCAGCTTATGCATCTGCCTCTGCTGTAGTCAGTACGACGGCAGGGGAGTTAACCTTCGGCGCCGGTGGCAAAAGCTTTAAGGTCAATGTCACGGCCAATATGACGCTCGATGAACTTCGTCAGGCCATCAACAGCAATAAAGATAATTTTGGCGTGAGCGCGAACATTATCAACGCGGGTGGCTCGGTAGGGACCAAGCTGGTACTGACGTCCAGCATTACCGGGGCTGCCAATGATTTAAGTATTACCAATAACAATGCTGCACTGGATGCCATTTCGACAGTGCCCAATAGTGGCGGGACAGCAGGGTTAACTGTTACTAAAGCTGCTGCCAGTGCTGAAGTTATCATTGATGGCATCAGTACCTTCAGTAAAACGAATACCTTCACTAACGCGCTGCAGGATACTGAGTTTACGGTGCAGAATGTCACGCCTGATGGCAACAATGCGACCTTAACCATAGCCACCGACAAAAAAGGTACTGAAGACAAACTCAAAGCCTTCATCGATAGCTATAACGCGCTTGTCACTGAAGTTGAATCCCTAACCAAAAATCGCGTGTTGGGCTCTGATGGCAAGACTGTCGTCAGTGAAGGTGGCGCGTTAAATAGTGATCCGACGGTCCGTAGCATGCTCAATATGGTAACTGGCGCACTCGGGAAAGCAGTGAGCTCTGCCGAGCCAGGCCTGAATAATCTCTACGCGATGGGTATCACCATGACCAACAATGGTCGGTTAGAGATTTCTTCCACCAAAATTGGCACTTCATCAGGCCGCGAGCGGCTTGATGCGGCGCTGAAAGATAACTTTGATGGCATTGCCAAATTATTTGGTAACGCTGATGGTTTCAATGCAACCATCACCAATCTGGTGACCCAGTTCACGCAAAAAGGCGGTTTACTGGAGAACAAAGAAACATCACTTAAAAACAGCCTGACAAAAAATACTAAAGATCGCGAAGCCTACACCCGATATATAGAAAGTTACGAGAATACTTTGCGGCAACGTTATGGCGCGCTGGATTCGCAATTAGGTCAGTTGCAAAGCACGTCGTCAATGTTAAGTTCGCAGCTGGCATCTTTATCCAGCATCCGATGATCACAGGAGTTTCAGATGAGTTACGGTATCAACGCATATAAATCGGTCGGTGTAAAAAACGACCTGGCGGTGGCAGATCCGCATCGCGTCATTCAACTGTTGATGCAGGGGTCCTTGGAGAACATGGCCAAAGCCCGTGGTTGTATCGAGCGGAAAGACTTTGTCGGAAAATCACAGACCATGTCTAAAGCCATGAGTATTATCACTGCATTACAACACTCGCTGGATATGGATGCTGGTGGCGAGGTTTCGCAGAATCTCTGGTCGTTATATGATTTTATGGTCAATCACCTGATGTTGGCCAGTCGTGAAAGTAGCGTCGAAAAAATCGACGACGTCATTGAAATCATGCTGAAAATTAAATCGGCCTGGGACCAAATTCCGGTCAGTGAACGTGAACTCGGTTTCCGGATGCTAGCCGATCGCGATTCACGGCAAAATCTGGCGTCCGCATGAATAGCCAGCTGACCAGCATTGCACAGCG
>CBFGPY010000290.1:0-4600 GCA_965650755.1 uncultured Chromatiaceae bacterium
GTGCCAAGAGGCCGGTTATGTTCAGCTGAGTAAAACCGGGGTGCGTTGTTTTCATGATTACCTGCGTGACCGCTCCGAGCAGGAAAGCGAGTTTGATAAATTGCTTGAAGTGGAACTGCGCTACAACAGAACTGAGCCATACGCCTCTCTGGGCCGCTATCAGCATCTGCTGCTGCAAAAACCGCAGTAACTGACAACAGCCCCTAGTCAAATTCCATTTTATACAGCAGGTCGACTGAGGTGGCGAGACCTTGTACCGCCTCGAGATAAACCTGCTGCATCAGCCGGTAGCGCAGCGTAAATTCACCAAACTGGCTGAAAATGCCGACGCCGTATTTCACCTGGAGCCGCGGCGATAAATAGCCACTGACCGTGACTTTGGATTTATCGCCGCTGCCGGCCGTATCGAGGCTTAAATCGGAGATGCCAAAGGCCTCGCCAATAGCACCAACCAGCTTGCCGGAATTGGCGATACCAATGCCGATAAGCCCGGTTGTCACAGCGCCATCACCGGCACTGCTGCCGATATCACGCCCCATCAGCAAGTAAGCCAGCGCATTGGCCTGCGGTTTTGATGGTTCACTAAACACTTCGATTAAGGGACTGTCGGCCAGCCCGTTAACCCGTAGCCCGGCAATCACGTTGTCTTCTGTCTTCTCTGGATTGCGGATAGCTTCAATCGCCAGCAGCGGCTGATTGGCCGGCCCGTTAAATGTGAGCCGGCCTTTGCGCAGTCTTAAATCCTGCCCATAAGCTCGGAAGCTGCCGTCTTTGAGCTGAACCTGGCCGTGCAAAGTCGGCACCAGTCCTTGTTGGCGCACCCGCAAATCGCCCTGCAGACGGGTTTTCAGGCCAAAGGCAGCTAACCGAACCTGTTCGCCAATTTTCAGCCGGATGTCCGAGCTCAGTATCCAATTTGACTTGTCGCTGCCGGCAGAGGTTTTGTTCAGAATTATTTCATCGTCGCTGACGCGTACTGCATCTTCCGGCAGGCTGTTAAACCGAATCGATCCAGCCGGCACATCGATAGTGCCGCTGATTTGGCCGGAATGCGGGCTGGCAGTGAATTTCAGCTGCGGGCTGACAGTTAAATCCGCATCCAGCAGTTGTAACTGCAGTTTTTCGCCCTGCACCTCAAGTTGGCTGAACCAGGCGTCCGGTGTCAGCCAGTTAGCATCACCTGTTACGCTAAGCCGGCCTTCCGGTGTCTGCCAGTTACTGTTGAGGCTCGCGGCAAAACCACGGAAACTTGCCAGCAGGCTGGCTTTGGTCAGCTCCAGCGGCGCCTGCTGCCCCGTGAGTTGTAGGGCATCAACTGCCAGATTGCCATAGACGGCAGGATTGGTCATTGCGCCTTCTGCACGCAGGTTGGCGCTGAGCAGGCCATCAAACTTAATGAATTCGTTAAACACTGGCTGTAAAAATACCAGCGAGAGTGGCGCCAGCTGCAGATTGGCTTTGATTTGCGGCGCTTGAGTATTGAGCTGACTGATATCGACATTGGCAGCGACGGCACTGTCAGCGCTCAGCGTGGCTTGCAACTGTGTGCTGAGCCGATAATCTTTCAGGCTGCCTGTTAAAGTTAAATCATGCCACGGCAGTTCCAGCACTGTGGTCAGCTGATGGCGCAGCAGCCCCTGATTACTTTTCAGGTCCCAGTTCAGTGCCGCCAGCCGGCCTTGCAACCAGCTCAGGGCGAGCTGTCCACTGGCGTCGCCTTCGGTACTCAATTTACCGGGCAGCAGTGGGTCCAGGCTATTCAGTGGCAGTTGTTGCAATGACAGAACAACGTCACCGCGTTGTGCGCTCAATGTTGCCGTTTTGCCAAGGCAAATCAATGCGTCGGCTTGTTGTAAACAAGCGGCATCCAGTTCGGCCTGTTGTTTATTCAGGTCAAGCAGTACCTGCCAGGGTTGTTGCAGCTGCCAGTCCCCCATATCCGATTGCAGGCGCAGTTCTTCGACGGTCGACTGCCAGCGCTGCTGTTTCATCCCGGCCTGCATCGCCAGCACAGCTTTGAGTTGATGGCTGTCCAATGTCAGATGGGTCTGATGGGCGCTGACTGTTCCTTCCGACTGCCAGTCCAGTTGCTGTAGCTGCCAACCGGGCGCCTGACCATTTTGCAGGTTCAGACTGATTTGACTGGTTTTATTGCCAAGAGCCGGTAAACGGGCGCTGGCAGTGAGCTCCGTCAGCGCATAATCATCCAGATAATTGATATTGCTGGCTTTGAGGTTGAGCTGTACATCCGGTTGTTGGGCATCGCCCCGAAGCTGAAAGGTCCCATCAATTTGCCCTTCGGCCAGTGCCAGTGAATAGCCGAGGTCAACAATATGCAGTCTGGCGTCGAGCGTCAGCTGCTCAGCGAGCGCACCTTGCAGTTGCAATTCGTTTGGACCATGTTGCAGTTTGAGTCCCGGTGTTTTGAGCTGCATCAGACCGCTCAGTGGTTGTGCAAGCGTCAGCTCTCCGGCTAGCTGTAGCGGCTGATTGCGCAGCTCGCCGTGAAGATTCAGGCCAGTAGCCAGCAACTGCCATTGTCGCTGGGTGTCGGGCCTGAGCTGGCCGCTCAGCTGCATGTCACCGCTGAGTTCACCGGGATAATCCGCCCAATACAAACCCGGCTGGATGCCGTTTAGCTTGAGGGTGGAATTGAGGTTTAGTGTTGACAAGTCCAGTTCGCCCCGAACTTCCGCAGTGCCATTTAAGCTGCTGACCAGTAACGACTGTACGACCAGTTTGTTACCCAGCTGACTGGCACTGAGACGCCATTCCGCTTGCGGTGCATCGGGAAATTGGCTCATCACCTGCATTACCAGCTGTTGTTGCCGGATATCGCCATGCAAGCTTGCCTGTAGCTGTTGCAGTACTATTGGCGCCTGCGGTCCTGCTGCACCGGCGGGAGTGGTAAGCGGCCAACGCAGTTCATCACTTTGTAATTTCGCTGCAAATGCGAGCTCAGGACTGACTAAATCGGCCTGCAACTTTAACTGCAAGGGCAAGGGGGCCAGGCTATTGGCCTCGACTTGCCATGCCGTCAGTGGCCCTTGGCCATTTAACTTGAGCTGCAGTGGCTGGGCCAGGTCGGCATGGTTGAGGTCAAGCCGGAGCTGCAATGACAGCTGTTGTGTGCGAGGTTGTAATGCCACTTCACCTTGCAGCAGCACTGCCGGCTGTTGCAGCTGCAACCGGGTGTTTTGTAGTTGCCAGATCTCTGGCTGAAAATTCATGTCGGTCTGTAAAGATTGCAGCGCCAGCAGCTGCTGCTGGTTTTGCCGTACGCTCAGGTCCGTTATCTGCAGCGCGCGGATGGCCAGTTCAAGCGGCAGCCGCAGCTCCAGTAACTGCGGTATTGGGTTTGCACTGTCGGATGTTGTTGCTGCGATTAATTCGACACGGCTTTGTGTTAGCTGTGGGTTATCCAGCGACAAACGGTTTGCGCTCAGAGCAACGCCGGTTTGCAGGTGGCTGATTTGGACTTGCTGATGCGGAAGTTGTAGCCTGGCAGTATTCAGGACGAACTGAGTGATACTGAGCTCAAAAGGCAAAATCGACGCCCTGTCATTTGAACCGGCAGATGGTGCCGATGCAGCTACTGTGACTGGTTCAGCAGGCCCGGTACTGGTTGCTGTTTGCTCCACAACCAAACCTTCTAACTGCAGCAGCGGCAAACACAGTTTTTGCTGCCACAGGCAGTTTAATTCCAGCCGGACTTGTAACTCAGACAGCGTTATGCTGAGGCCGTTCTGTTGATACTGTAGTTCACGCAGAGTGACGCCTTGCCAGATATCACCTTGCAGCGTTTTGATTTGCAGTGCCGGTAATAGCTGAGGTTGTACCAGCAAGAGCAGCTGCAGACCCGCCTGGCTGCCAAGCAATGCCAGTGCTGAAGCGAAGACTAACAGCAGGGAAAGCAGGGTCAGCCGCAGCCAAAGCCAAACACGGCGTGGTGGATGTCTGGGAGTTGTGTCTGGAGTTGCCACTGATGTATCAGCCGGTACCTGACTCATGCTTTAGTTCCATTCATGCGTTAGTTCCGTTCATAGTTCTGGCCCCAAGGTAAAATGCAGCCGGAAGCGGCCATTGGGTTCATGGTCCAGACCATAAGCCAAATCCAGCCGGATTGGGCCGACCGGTGAGGCCCAGCGCGCACCGATGCCGACACTACGTTTCCAATCCGGAGTGTCGTTCCAGGCACTGCCGTAATCGGTAAAAAGCGCCAGCCACCAGTCGCCTTTAACCCGATGCTGGTATTCCAGATTCATCGTCGCCAGGCGCACACCACCAATCAGTTCCTGTTGGCTGTTGACCGGGGCTATCGTCTGATAACCATAACCACGCAGACTACTGTCGCCACCGGCAAAAAAACGTAATGACGGCGGGATATTGGCTACTTGTTCCTGCAAAATCGCACCAGCGTCAACACGCACCAACCAGCGTTGATCCTCGCTAAAACTACCAATCCAGCCGGCCCGGCCATACAAGCGGATAAAGTCGGTATCCGAGCCCCAACCGGTATTGGCGGCCTCAACACTCAACAGATAGTTATCAGCATCCAGTGGCATGCTGCCGCCGGAGTCGCGGTTACGGCTGAAGGAAA
>CBFGPY010000291.1:0-4593 GCA_965650755.1 uncultured Chromatiaceae bacterium
CGCCCCCATGCTGTGGCCGTACAACACCCAGGGTCGGTCAGTGATAAGTGCCGGCAGATCGGCGGCAATCGCCGTTGCCATCTGGACAATCGACAAGTCATTGCGCTGATGAAAGCGTCGGCCACGGCCCGGCAACTGCACCGTCTGCAGCTCCAGCCAGGCCGGTAGCAAAGGTAACCAGGGCCGGTACACATGTTCGTTGCCACCGGCAAAAGGTACGGCCAGCAGCAGGGCAGGCTGGTGGACCGCGGCAGTCGGATGCTGCGGGCTGAACCAGCAGCTGTGTGTGTGCGGCGCTTGCATCAGCTGCGGCTCAGACTCAGCACTTTGCCGCTATCGATCACCACCAGGAAAGACTGGCCGGCGGTGGCCTGGCACAGATCCAGCGCTTTGCCGTTAATACTGAACTCGCCTTTGCAGTTCTGCAGGCTGAACCAGCTGCTGGGCTGGCCTTTTTCCAGCAATTGTGTGCTGCTGCCGGCTTTGACCTCAATACCACTGGCTGTGGCAAAAAACCGTACCCGGTATACGCCACTCTGGTCACTGCTTTGTTTTTTAAAAGCGCTGATGCGGGGGGCTTTGTTGTCCTGCCAGGCCACGACTGTCTGGTCGTCGTCGTTTTTTACGTCATATACCAGGTGGTTACTGCCAATTTTATCCAGCCGGTGAAAACTCTGCACTGAGACGCGGTAATCGATATTGTCGCGTCTGACTTTGGCACTGATACTGTCCTGACCCGCTTCGAGGCTGCCGGCACGGTATTTACTGTCGCTGATATTCGGCGCTTTGCCGGTATAGTCGTGGGCGCCGATGTGGATGTCGACCGGCTCGTTGCTGGCATTGATCAGCTGATAGGTATTTTTGTAATCGTAATCTTTAATAATATCGCGCACTGTACTGACCTTACAGCCTGGTAATGTGAGTACAGTAACTAAAGATAACATCATGATTTTACGCATATTTAACTCCAGTTTCCTTACATTTGTTTAAATTGCGCCGCAAAAGTGCGGCTCAGCGGTAATACATCCGGATGTTCTTTCAAATGGATTTGATGACGACCAAACAAGTCTTTTTCGACATAAGCGACAGCGCGCAGACTGACGATGAAGCTGCGGTGGATCTGGGCATAGCACTGGCTATCGAGCTGGCGGATCAGCTCCTTGAGCGGTGTGCGGATCACATGGCGTTCATGCGCAGTGACCAGTTCAGTGTATTTGTCCGAGGCCTGAAAAAATAACACTTCGTCCAGTGCCACCAGCCGGGTCTGATTGGCGAGACCTACATGAAACCAATGCAGTTTTTGTTGCTGAACCTGCAAATCCGCCAGACATTTGGCAAGCAAAGCCGGGTCTGGCTGCAGCTGCTGACGCAGCCGGTCGATGCATTTTTTTAAGCGTTCATCTGACACTGGTTTTAATAAATAATCGGCTGCCGCGCGTTCAAATGCCGCTACGGCATATTCATCAAAAGCAGTGACAAACACGGCCCGGGTCTGGTGCAGGCTTTCGGCAACCTGTAGACCATTGAGGCCGGGCATGCGGATATCCAAAAATGCAAAATCCGGTTTGTGCTGATGTACCAGGCTCAATGCTTCCACGCCGTTGCGGGCGGTCGCGACCAGTTCAAGTTCCGGCCACAGATGGTGCAAACGGTCACACAGATAATTCAACAGCAGGGGTTCGTCATCAGCAATCAATGCAGTTGGCATACAGCTATCACTCTTGGTTAATGGCAACACGAGGGGAAGATGGATCTGCTGAGGAAACTTCCTGCAGCAGGACCGCCGGGGGCGTGTCGAGCGCGGCAAGCGGCAGACAAAGTTCGCTGATACAGCCATGTGGCGGATTGTCATAAAGCGCCAGCCTGGCTTTATCGCCGTACAGGTGATGCAGGCGGTTACGTACATTGGCCAGGCCAATCCCGCTGGTGGACTGCAAAGTTTGCGCTTCGAGTCCGACACCATTGTCACTGACTTTCAGGCATAGCTGCTCTGCATGCAGCTCGGCATGGACCCGGATATGGCCCTGCTGCAACGAAGGCTCGATGCCGTGTGCCAGCGCATTTTCCACCAGCGGCTGCAGCAGTAGTGGCGGTAGCAGTTTGCCATAGAGTTCCGGGGCAATATCAATGCTGAAAGACAGCCGGTCACCTAGCCGGATCCGGGCAATTTCCAGCAGTTTTTCAATCAGTTCCAGTTCGTGTTGTAAGGTCGATAATGGCCGGCGGGTGCGTTGCAGGCTGGCGCGCAGATAGCCGTTAAAATGCGTCAGCATGGTTTGCGCCTGCTGCGGATTAAACATGATCAGGCTATGCACATTGGCCAGGGTATTAAATAAAAAATGCGGTTCAATCTGCGCCTGCAAAAACATCAGCTGGGCCTGAGTGTCGGCCTGGCGGTATTCGGCCAGCAGCCGGCGTTCCCTTTCCAGTTCGGCGCGGTACACCTGGCCCTGATAACGCACCAGTACAAAACTGGCGGCGATGATGGCCACCACCAGCGGTAAAATCAGGCTGCGCCAGCCAATATCCGGATTTTGCTGCATAAACTGAAATACATCGGGTGAACCCAGTACCGCCGCGATTTTCAGCCCCAGATACAGGCCTGGTGGCACCGCCAGCAGCTGGATGAGCCATACCGGCAGGCGCTTGCGTGCCAGCAGGTGGCCCAACTGTGTTAAACCCCAGATACAACCGCCGACGGCATTGGCATAAATCAGTTTGATTGGCCAGCTGGTGCTGTCGTCGAGCAGGTACATCAGGCTGGCGATGACAAAGTTAATCGCCAGTAAAATCAGGATCTCACGCAGCCAGTGGCGCAGATCTTTCGGGGCTGCAGGTGCATGCATAAATTCAGCTCATGTTAAAAGTAATAACGCCACAGAGGCCGCGCTGGCCTCATTTAAAATGCTGTGCTTTGCCAGATTGGTTATTGGAAAGCATTCATTAGAAATTAAATGGGTTTAATATGTATTAAAAGTTAATTTATAGGATTAATGATGTACTTTTAAGGTTGTCATGACTAATTAAAATCGATACACCAGTAGTAACATCGCTTCGATACTGCGGTCTTCATCCACCAGCGGGCTTCGTTGCAGGTTATCTGCCAGCTGGGTGACGCCGGCATTGCCGAGCAACACCGTTTGGGCACTGAGTGGATATTGCACGCGCAGGTCCAGCCGGTAGTTCATTTCTGCTTCGGTCTGAAACACCGGCCGACCGACGCTCAGGTTCTGATTGCCCGGTGCCACGCCGTAAATCCGCTGGGTGTAATCTGGATTCATCCAGCTGGCCGCAGCGACGGCCATCAGGCGCAGACCGGATTGATGCTGAAACAACGGCAGTTCCAGCGCCAGGTCAACCACCAGGGCGTCGCGGTCTTCGTTCAGTTGCTGCGCCAGCTGGATCGAAAACCAATACCAGCGCAGGCCAACAGAGCCGGTAACTTCGGTGTCCGGCGCCTGATAGCCAGTGAACACCGGGTCGTCTGAGAGTTTTGAACTCAGGCTGGTGTCGGCGTCATAGCCGTTGTCGCGAATGCCGGCACCGGCGTAGAGGCGGAAGTTTTTGTCCCGGACGAAGCTGTAGCTCACCAGGTTGCCTTGTTCAAAGCCGAGGCGCCAGCCGCCGTTGCTGGCAATAAAATACGGAATAGCGCTGGTGATTGTCAGCATTTTCTTCCAGACCTGTTGCTGGCTGAGGACTCCGGCACCTGCTTCAAACTGCCAGGGTTCGGCTACGGCTGCTGCACTGTGCAGACCGAGCACTAGTGCGACACATCGGGGCAGTTGAAGAGGCAATAGGCGGTACAACAGATGGGAAAGGTGACATAACGCAGACATAAAAGCTCCTTGTCAGAAAAGGGTCAGAGAGCCATACAGTAACGAGCCAGGATATTGCCGGCTTTGGTTTGTGATTGAAGGCAATGGCAGCCGATAAAGCGCTGACACTGCGGACAAGCGGTGGTTTTTCCGCCTCCGGCTTCAATTGAGGAGCAGGGATGACAGCACAATTATGTGCTGGCTTGAGGCTGTGGCGGTGCCGACGCAGGTCCCTGAACCGGGCCAGTTTTTTGCAGTCCCAGCTGCTAACGCAGGACTGGTCGGCAACATGGTGCGCCGGTATTGAGATTTGGCTGGATTATCAGATGGATACAAACGGCGTGCAGGTACTGACCGAAGTCAGCAGCCGCACTACCGCTGTCGCACAGGGGGCTTAAGCTTTTTTCCGCGCGCTTAACCGCACCCATTCGTCTTTGACCGCGACCGGGTCAAAGTCAAATTCGTTGCTGTAGGCGTCAATGACCGATTGCGCCTGGCTTTCCAGAATACCGGACAGCGCCAGCAAACCACCGGGCCGGACATAAGCGCTGATGATCTGACTGAGTTCAGCCAGCGGGCCGGCTAGGATATTGGCGACAACCACGTCCGCTGCTAACTTCGGCTGGTCTTTGGGTAAATACAGTTCAATCTGGCCGGCAACGTCATTACGTGCTGCATTGGCGGTACTGGCTTCAATCGCTTGTGGATCGATGTCGATACCGACCACGCGTCTTGCACCGAGTTTCAGCGCCGCAATGCCTAAAATACCGGAGCC
>CBFGPY010000292.1:0-4591 GCA_965650755.1 uncultured Chromatiaceae bacterium
AAGTCATGCACTCACATATGTTGCTTCAGCACCTGCAGCACTTTACGGGTCAGTAAGGCAACTCCAGCTGCCAGCAGTGCTGCCACCGGCACTATCCACCAGCCCATCACCTCGGGTGTCGCCATTGGCGGCACTGAGACAAAACCAACTACAATGCTGTCGCCATGCGGTGTCGACCAGACACCCACAGATTCAGGCAACAGAAATTTCGCCCCGGCGACAAATAACAAACTCAGTGCCGTGCTGAAACCAAATACCGCCATCGCGAAATACAAACTGGCGGTGACACTTTTTTTCACGCTTTGAATTGCGCGAAAGCCACGCGGTGGTGGCGCACCTTCTTCGATATGAGCGACATACAAAGCCGCCAGCTGGCGCGCATCGCCAAAACCACGCAGAATTTCTGCCACGTCTGCGGTTTGGCCGGCAGCTGTCTGCTGCTCCAGCACATCAAACAAATGGCTTTCAATTTCACGGATCACTTCCTGCGTTTCATGCGGCGCAAGCCGGGACAAATAACGACGTAAATCATTGAGATAACGATGGATCATCTCGTTATTGTGCAATTCTGCTGCAGACATCTCAGACTCCTGTGTTCGGTAGCGGTTGCGGGCCCGGGTTGGCCAGCAGCCATTCAATATCGCTGACAGACTGGCGCCAGAGCCGGGTCAGATCGGTCAGCTTTTTGTTGCCAAGAGGGGTTAGCTGGTAGTACTTACGCGGTCGGGTCTCGCCTTCCTGCACCCACTGCGCATCGACCAGTTCGTCGCGTTTCAGCCGGTCCAGCAGCGGATACAAAGTACCCTCAGTGATCGTCGTTGACGGCAGGCTTTGCAGCAATTTCAGCAGTTCCAGCCCATATAAAGTGCGCTGCTGCAGCGCCGCCAGAATGGCCAGCTCCAGCGTGCCTTTACGCAGCTGCACTTCCCATTTTTCCATCAGAGCTTCGGTTGAGTTCATTTTTCACCTGTATCGGGCCTGGGTATCGGCTCCACCATGTATTAAATAATACCTTGCAATACAAGGTATGATGCTGAGCATAGTTTCACCTGATGAAAAGATCAACAATCTTTTTATTTACCACGAAAAATCACCGATGATGGGACACATGGCAGCGCACGGTGTCAGCACAAAGAAAACAGCAAACAATGTCAGGTTGAGCTGTTTTACAGTGCGCTGACTGGCTCAAACCAGAGGAAGGGAACCGATGAAAATACAGACTTCAATGGCATATCAGCAGCGGCTGCAACGCGTGATTGATTATATTTATCAGCATCTTGAAGCTGATTTGACGTTAGAACAGCTGGCCGAAGTCGCCTGGATGTCGCCCTATCATTTTCATCGGACCTACCGCCTGCTGGCTGAAGAGCCGGTCAACACCACAGTCCGGCGTCTGCGCCTGCAACAGGCCGCCGGTCAGTTGCTGCGCAGTGATTTGACTTTGTCACAGATCGCCAAACCGCTGCGTTACAGCAGCGCCGAAGCGCTGAGCCGGGCTTTCCGTAAACAATATGGCGTCAGTCCGGCGCAATACCGCCAACAGCGCGGCAAGACGGACGACCGTAGCGAGGAGTTCCGACAGATGACGATCCAACCCAGTACTCAGCCAGATATTCAGGCGTATCCGATTGAAATTCAGCAGTTTAATCCGGTAGAACTGATAGGCTTGCCCCATTTGGGCGACTATCTGGGCATAGGCCAGACCTTTGACAAATTAGCTATTTTCGCTGCCGAAGCCGGTTTACTCGGCCCGGACAGCCGCTTTTTTGGCTTGTACTACGACGATCCGCAAACCGTTGCCGCCAAAGACCAACGTGCGCTGGCCTGCGTCAGTGTACCGGCAGGATTTCGTGCCACATCAGCCCAGCCGGGTGCAGAGGCGCTGCAATACCTGACTTTGCCAGCCGGGACCACCGTCAGTCTGTTATTTCAGGGCGATTACGCCCAGCTCGAACAACCTTACAACTGGTTGTTTGGGCACTGGCTGCCACAAAGTGGTGAAGAGCTGGCCGACTTCCCGCCGTTTGAAGAATATCTGAACGACGTCAAAGATACGCCGCCGGCGGAGTTACTGACGCAGATGCGTTGTTATTTAAAGCGCTAAGATCAAGCCATCGCTGCCGGCAGCGATGGCTTTTATTGTTTTACTGCGTCGCCACGCCCGACTTCGGCATCGGCGCTTTAATGCCGATCAACACGGTCAGACCACCGACTGTGATAAAAGACACGATCCGGCTCAGTGAACCGGCATCGGCCAAATCGACCAGAAACAGCTTCAGCAGCACTACAGCGAGCAAGGCGGCGCCGGCTTGCCAGCGCAGCCGGTGCGCCAGCAGATGACCGCGCAGCATCATCACCAATGCCAGCAGTGTCCAGCCGACGGAAAGGCCAAGCTGCACTTCGCTGCTCTGCCACAGCGGGTCAAATTGCCAGGGCAACTGCAGCAGCAGTGCAATGGCGCGCACCAAAAGCACAGTGGCACTGATAAAAGTGAATGCCGCCATGAGCTGCGCGGCCCGCGCTGTTAAAGTCAAAACACGCTGTACCGCCCGCCATTGCAACGCTGCGACTATCACTGCACCGAGCATCACCGCATCCGGGCAGTTCAGCAATGGATAACCTGTTGCCGGTTCTACCAGACTCCAGCCCCATAGCAACACCAAGCCGGCAAGCCAGGGTAAAGGCAGCCGTGTTAAAAACAGCGCAGGCGCTGCCGGATGCGGCCAGCGCTGCTGCACCGATAACCACAGGCATAACAACATGGGTGCCGCGACTGCAATAAAGAACAGCCCCAGCATCTGCTGATTGTCCAATTGCCAGCTGTTCGCCAGATACCGCGCCTGCCACACCACTAAAACCCCGACCAGCCAGGGCATGGCCAGCAAATACAATGGCTTGCTGACCTGAGTCTGGCGCAGCCAGCGGTAATGACTGACCAGCACCAGACTGAGCGCAGCAATACCGGCCAGCGACAATACCGGCTGCCAGCTGTCGTGCCGCAATTCTGCGTAAAACTCGGCGCCATACCAGCAGCTAAGCAGCGGCAATAACCACCAGCCAAACCGTTGCAAAGTGGGTAGCGGCCAGCGCTGATCCAGTGCAGACGCCAGCAATAACGACAACGCCGCTGCCGCGATTTGCGCCGCAAAAGGCTGCGCCAGATGACCATCCAGTTCGGCAAAAAACGCCAGATGCCAGAGGCCCCAGCCGAGCAGTCCCCACAGCAGCGTCAACGCATTTTCACCTGGCAATAACCGGGTCGCCGCCGGCTTGCGGTCACTGCTCACTGACAGCAATAGCAGCGACACCGCCAGTACCAGAATATTGATAAAGTCGCCCTGCACCAACCACCAGCTGCCAGTCTGCACCGGTAATTCACTGGCAAAAGCGACCAGCGCCCCCGTCATCAGCAGATAAGCACCGGCGCGGCTGGCGCGGCTTTGCTGCTGAAAACCCAGCCAGCACAAACCGGCCGCTTCTAAGGCCCAGCCAAACGCCGTCCAGCTGGCACCCTGCGACATTGGCAGTACCAGAGAACCAAACAGCAGCGCAAAGCCCAGCTGGATCTGGCCAAACCGGCGTAAATCGTCACGCTGTTGCCGGCGCACCAGCAGATACATGGCGCCATACACCAATGCATACACTGCCGCACTCACGCTATCGCCCTGGCTAAAATGGTTCGTCAGCAACAGTTGCTGGCTAAAAGACAGGAGCGGCAAACCAAACACCAGACTACCATCAATAAAACCGCGGCTCTGATGGCCCTGGCGTAGCGTAAAACGATAACCAATCAACAGGTACATCAGGAAATAAACGGCGAAAAACGGTTGCACCAGCGCATAGTCGCTGCTGTGGTAATTGACCAGCTGCCAGGCCAGCGCAATACCAAAAGTCGCGACAAATCCTGTCCAGTTCAGCCAGCGCCATTGCCGGTACCAGGCCAGTAGCAACACACCGCTATTGAGCAGCAGATAATAGCTGAACAGGCCAACAAAACGGTTCGAGCCGTCTGACGTCAGCAGTGGCACAAAAAAACCACCGGCGGTAGCCAAAATCGCCAGCGCCTGGGATTGCTGCAACAGCGCCAACGCGCTGCCGGCCAGTACCGTCAGCAACATCAGCGCAAAGGCGGTAGAAGTGCCAATCATCGGGTAATATTTGCAGGCGGCAAACAAAGTCAGGTAGACCACGGCAAAACCGGCGCCCTGCAGCAGAGCGGCATTGTTACCAAGCCGGCGGCGTTTCCACCAGCCCAGCCCGACCAGACCGGCACCGCAACAACCGATAAATCCAAGCCGCAGCTCCATCGACAACAAGCCTTGATGGGCAAAATAGGTGGCGAGAAAACTCAGGCCCAAAAACAATACGGTGAGGCCGGCCAACACCAGCGGGCTGACCTGACGGAATAGCTGCAGCAAAGGCTGTAACCAGGGCAATGCGGGAGTAGCAGCTTGCTGCGACTGTGACTGCCAGGGATCTGCTGAAGCCGACGACTCAGTCTGAGCAGAATATGGCGGAGGGTTTTGCATAGCGGTTGGCGGCACAGCAAAGTCCATCATCACCACATTGCCGTCGGCTGACCCGGCCTCCG
>CBFGPY010000293.1:0-4575 GCA_965650755.1 uncultured Chromatiaceae bacterium
TGTATCGCGAATTACAACAACAGTTACGCGAAAATGCTGCCGGATTCGGTACCGTATCGGCACCGCAGCGTCAGCTGGACCCTCTGCCGCTCCTGGTGAGTGAGCAAGACTGGCGTCAGTTGGAAGTCGGTATGTTGCAACGGCACAAGTTGCTGCAGTTAGTACTGGCTGATTTGTATGGACCACAACAATATCTCCGGCCCGATTTGTTGCCGGCTGAAGCGGTATTTCGCTCGCCGGCATTTTTAATGAGCACAGTAGGTTTAGTAACTGCGCCGGCGGACTGGTTACCCTTATTGAGTCTGGATTTAGTGCAGTCCGCTACAGGGCAGTGGCAGGTGTTGCATGACCATGCGTTATTGCCAGCGGGTCTTGGTTATCTGGTCGAACACCGGCTGGCCTTTAATCAGCTGGCGCCGGTGCAGGCGCTTGATATGCCCAAAGCGCAAATTGCCGGTTTTTACCGGCGTTTACAGCAAAGTCTGCAAGGCCCCCGGGCTTTGTCTGCGACAAAGCCGGCGTTATCGGGGCTTTGGATCACATCTGTGCATAGCAGCCATTATTTTGAGCAGGCATATCTTGCCAATTATCTGGATGTGGCTGTGGTACATGGTGCTGACTTAACCTTCCGTGATGGATCGTTGTGGTTGAAAACCCTGACAGGGCTCAAACCGATAGCGGCACTACTGCGTTATCTGCCGGATGCACAGACAGATCCGCTGGAGCTGGAGAGCGCGCCGGGCGGCTGTGCCGGATTTTTGCAAAGTATCCGGCAGCAACAGCTTAGTTGTCTGAACCCGCCCGGCAGCAGTGTGCTTGATAGTGGTGTGTTACAACCATTCCTGCCCGCATTGTGCCAGGCGCTGCTGGGGGAGCCGTTGTTGTTGGCGCAGCCTCAAGCGCTGTGGCTTGGCCATCATGAACAATTGCAGCAGTTCATCGCTGCACCAACCGGCTATCGCCTGCGCCGCATCAGCGACCAGCAGCAGTTCGTGCCCGCTTTGCTGGACACCACGGTACTGTACACCTTGCTTCATCAAGTGCAGCAGGACTGTATGGACTATATTGCGGTTGAATTTTTGACATTGCAGCGGGAACCCTGCTGGCAGCCCGAAACCGGCGCCTTTGATGCCTCTGCCACACTCCGGCTGTTTAGCCTGCAGGATGGCCGGCAAAATCCGCTGGTATTGCCCGGCGGTTATGCTCAGCTGTGTGCAGATCCACTGCACCTGCAGACAGCTGAGTCTTCGGCGCCGTTGCTGGTGAAAGACGTCTGGGTGCTGGCAGATCGGGGCCAGACAGCCAGTCTGCTGCAAAGCAGCAGTGGTGCTCTGGACCTGTCACGGCACAGTGGTCTGGTAACCAGCCGGGTGGCAGATCATCTGTTTTGGCTGGGGCGTTACAACGAGCGGCTCAATCAGATTTGCCGTGCGTTACGCACTGCTTTATCGATGGTCAGTGCCAGTACAGGTGTGACAGAGCTACAGGATGTCGCCCCTCTGTTGCAATTCTGCCGACAGGCTAACGGATCGCCGACCGGAGCCGGTGATTTGGACGAGCAGCTGCAGCAGTTATTTGATCCGGCGCAGCCGGGCAGTCTGTTTGCCATATTGCAGGCGTTGTTATTTAACGCCCAGTCTGCCCGGGAGTATTTTGCCGCGGATACCTGGCTGGTGCTGGATAAATTACAGCAAGCGCTGCGTGGGCTGCCAAAGCTGCAGCGGCAGCAATCGGGGTTGTGGTTATCCGGCCCCAGCCTGCGTCAGCTGGATGACATCATCTTGTTGCAGACAGCCCTATATGGCCTGAACAATGAAACCATGAGCCGGACTCAGGCGCTGAGACTGATGGATTTAGGTCAACATATTGAACGCGGCCTGCAAACCGCTGCGTTGTTGCAGTCGGTGTTTGTGCCGGCGCAGGGGGCACCAAGGCCTTCTGCAGTGCTGATGGAAGCGGTGTTACGACTGGCGGATACGGTGAACACTTATCGGCGACGCTATCGCAGTCAGTTGCATCCGCTGGCGGTCATTGATTTACTGGTGTTTGACGACAGCACGCCACGCTCGGTTGGATACCAGTGCCTGCGTATTCAGCGCCAATGTGCCGATTTACCCAAACTTGCCGCACAGCCCGGCTTGACGGCGGAACAACGTCTGGCGCTGGAGCTGGTGACTTTATTGCAACTGACTGAACCGCAATCTTTGTTTGATGCAGAACAGGCTGCCACACCGGCGCTTGGCTTGCTGCTCAGTCAAATCCAGCACCGGATAAAATTATTGTCGGATAGCATCACGCTGTCATATTTTAACCACGCGTCGCCCAGCAGCAGCTGGCAGAGTTATTGAGGATGGACATGGCGTTTGCGATTGCGGAGGTCCGGTGCGGTATCAATTAAATCATCTGACCCATTATCAGTATCAAAGGCCTATCGCAAACAGCTATAACCTGACCTGCCTGCAGCCGAGGCAATTGTCCTGGCAACAAGTGCTGGAAACCAAGTTGCTGGTGATGCCAACGCCTTGCGCAAGCTATTCCCATCTGGATTTATTCGGTAATCAGCGTCAGTTACTGCATTTGCTGGCACCGCATCAGGATATGACAGTCGAGTTGCAGGCCTTGATTGAGGTTCAGCCCCGACAGCTTGCAGCACAGCTTGGTGATGGCCTCTCACTGACAGAGGCCACTGATCATCGCCAACTGACCGATCCGGTGGTCGCTTTATGCCGGCATGCCAGCCGTAATATCCCGTTACTGCCAGATGCTGCAGCGCTCTGGCAGCAGGTATACAGGCCAGAATTTTCAATGCTGCAGAATGTGGCTTTATTGAATCAGCTGATTTATCAGGAATTTCAGTACGACCCTGAGTTCAGCACTGTGGTCACGCCGATAGCGGACGTATTACAGCACCGGCGTGGTGTTTGTCAGGATTTCGCCCAACTGGCGATCAGCTGTTTACGTAGTCAGGGCATTGCTGCCCGTTATGTCAGTGGTTATCTCGAAACCCGGCCGCCGCCCGGACAGCCGCGTTTGCAGGGCGCAGACGCGTCGCACGCCTGGTTTGCCGTATTTGACCCCAGACTTGGTTGGGTAGATTTTGATCCGACCAACAATGTGCTGGCGGATGCGCAGCATCTGACGCTGGCGTTTGGCCGCGATTATGCCGACGTGGTGCCATTAAAAGGCGTGTTGCAGGGCAGCGGTGAACACCGGTTGCAGGTTGCTGTGGATGTGCTGGCGTTGGAGTAAAAAAAGCGGTACCAGCGTAGGGCGCTGGCACCGTTTTTTGAATGCGGGTGATTTAAAGCTGGCGTTTGAGGGCGAACAACAAATCAAGCGCCTGTCTTGGCGTTAAATCATCCGGATCAATCCCGCCCAGTTGCGTCAGCACCGGATGGGGGGCTGGTTCTGCAAATAAGTCAGCCTGAGCTGGCAACGTTGCTTTGACCGTGCTTGGCGCCTTCGGCTGTTGCTCCAGAGCCGCCAATTTGCGCTGCGCCTGCAGAATCACTGCCTTTGGCACGCCGGCCAGCTGTGCGACCTGCAGGCCATAGCTTTTGCTGGCCGCGCCTGGCTGCACCTGGTGCATAAACACAATGTGCTCATCATGTTCAACCGCATCCAGATGGATGTTGTCGACACCGCTTAGCAACGCAGGTAAATCGGTCAGCTCAAAATAATGCGTGGCAAATAAGGTCAGCGCTTTGAGTTTGGTGGCGAGGTATTCGGCACAGGCCCAGGCTAAAGACAAACCGTCATAGGTACTGGTCCCGCGGCCGATTTCGTCCATCAACACCAGACTTTGCGCAGTCGCATGGTGCAAGATGGTCGCAGTTTCGGTCATCTCCACCATAAAGGTTGAACGGCCGGACGCCAAATCATCAGAAGCGCCGACCCGGGTAAAGATCCGATCCACCGGCCCTAAAGTTACCGCTTGCGCCGGGACAAAACTGCCGATATAGGCCATCAGCACAATGAGGGCAGCCTGGCGCATATAAGTCGATTTACCGCCCATGTTCGGGCCTGTGACCACTAACAAATGCCGCTTTGGCGTCAGTTCCAGCGGGTTCGCGATAAAAGGCTCACTGGTCATCTGCTCCACAACCGGGTGCCGGCCTTGTTCGATAAAAATACCGGTTTCTGCCACAAGCGTCGGTTGACAGTAGTTCAGTCGTACCGCGCGTTCGGCGAAGTTGGTCAGCACGTCCAGTTCCGACAAGCTGGCAGCGAGTTGTTGCAGGGCTGCCAAATCCGGCGTTATCAATTCAAACAGTTGTTCATACAGCTGTTTTTCCAGGGCTAAGGCTTTGCTTTCGCTGCCAAGTACTTTGTCTTCATATTCCTTTAGCTCCGGAATAATGTAGCGCTCGTTATTTTTCAGCGTCTGACGGCGGATATAGTCCGGCGGTACCGCATCGGCTGCAGCGCGGCCGGTTTCGATGTAATAACCGGCGACTTTATTAAAACCTACTTTCAGCGAAGCAATGCCAGTGCGGGCTTTTTCGCGTTGGTCCAGTTGCTCCAGATAGTCGGTGGCGCCTTTGGCTAAGGCCCGCCATTGATCCAGCTCAGCAG
>CBFGPY010000294.1:0-4567 GCA_965650755.1 uncultured Chromatiaceae bacterium
GTGCGCATTATCGTGCAAATGACCATCATTGCATCTCTGGTTATTGTGGTTGACCAAATCCTGAAAGCTTACGCCTACAACGTGGCAAAAGAGCTGTCAGTGTTTGTTGGTTTGATCATCACTAACTGTATCGTGATGGGCCGTGCTGAAGCCCACGCCATGAAAAGCCCGCCGCTGATGTCGTTCCTGGACGGTATCGGTAATGGTCTGGGTTACACTGTGTTGTTGGTTATTGTTGCAACTATCCGTGAAATCTTTGGCTCAGGAACCATTTTAGGTCATGAAGTGCTGCCTCTGGTCAGCGCCGGTGGCTGGTATGTTCCGAATGGTCTGTTGCTGATGCCACCAAGTGCATTCTTCATCATTGGCCTGTTAATTTGGGCCCTGCGGACCTGGCGTCCAGAGCAGCAAGAACAGCACTAAGGAGTAGCAGATGGAACATTATTTAAGTTTATTTGTGCGTGCTGTTTTCGTTGAAAACATGGCACTGTCGTTTTTCCTCGGGATGTGTACTTTTATTGCCATCTCGAAACAGGTCAAAACAGCGTTCAGTTTAGGCGTTGCTGTGACAGTGGTACTGGCGTTGTCAGTACCGTTAAACAACATCGTGTTTAAACAGTTTCTGGCCCCTGGTGCGTTAGCCTGGGCTGGTTTTCCGGACACGGACCTGAGTTTCCTCGGCTTTATCGCCTACATCGGTGTGATTGCCGGTTTGGTGCAAGTCTTGGAAATGTTTCTGGATAAATACGTACCAGCTCTGTACAACGCTTTAGGTATCTTCCTGCCGTTAATCACTGTGAACTGCGCAATTTTTGGTGCTGTAGCTTTCATGGTAGAACGCGATTACACCCTGGCTGAAAGTACAGTGTTTGGTTTGGGCAGTGGTATCGGTTGGACTATGGCCATTACTGTGATGGCTGCGGTCAGTGAAAAACTGAAGTACGCCGATGTGCCGCTGGCTTTACGTGGTCTGGGTTCACGCTTCTTTATGGTGGGTCTGATGAGTCTGGGTTTCCTGTCGTTCTCAGGCGTGTCCCTGTAACCATCAGAAGTAGAAGGAAAAAACAATGCAATATACTGAGATTTATCTTGGTGTTGGTATGTTCACCCTGCTGGTAGTCGCACTGGTCGTGATGATTTTAGTGGCCAAGGCGAAACTGGTTTCTGCAGGTGAAGTCACCATCAACATCAATGGCGATGCCAGCAAAGCGCTGAAAGTCAGCGCCGGTGGCAAACTGCTCAGCGTACTGGCAGATCGGGGTATCTTCCTGTCATCAGCCTGTGGTGGTGGTGGTTCCTGTGGTCAATGCCGGGTGCATGTGCACTCAGGTGGTGGTGACGTGCTGCCGGTCGAATTTGGTCACCTGACTAAAGGTGAACGTCGTGAAGGTTGCCGGTTAGCCTGTCAGGTCAGTGTGAAAACTGATATGGACATCGAAGTGGAACCAGAAATCTTTGGTATCAAAAAGTGGGCATGTACTGTTATTTCTAATGACAACAAAGCCACTTTTATCAAAGAACTGAAACTGCAGATCCCTGATGGCGAATCAGTGCCGTTCCGTGCCGGCGGTTATATTCAGATTGAAGCACCTGCGCATCACGTCAAATATGCCGATTACGATATCCCTGCCGAATACCGTGGCGACTGGGAACGCTTTAAGTTCTTCACGCTGGAATCCAAAGTGGACGAGCCGACTATTCGTGCTTATTCCATGGCGAACTATCCGGAAGAAGAAGGCATTATCATGCTGAACGTGCGGATCGCGACACCACCGCCAAATAATCTGACACTGCCGTGCGGTAAAATGTCTTCATATATCTGGAGCCTGAAAGCCGGTGATAAAGTGACAATTTCTGGTCCGTTTGGTGAATTCTTCGCGAAAGACACAAATGCAGAAATGGTGTTTATCGGTGGTGGTGCTGGTATGGCGCCAATGCGTTCGCATATTTTTGACCAACTGCGCCGGTTAAAATCGAAACGGAAGATCAGCTTCTGGTACGGTGCCCGTTCAAAACGCGAAATGTTCTACGTCGAAGACTTCGACATGCTGCAGGCTGAAAACGAAAACTTCCAGTGGCACGTGGCCTTGTCAGATCCGCAGCCGGAAGATAACTGGACTGGTTACACAGGTTTTATTCACAACGTTATTTTTGAAAACTATCTGAAAAACCATAAAGCGCCGGAAGATTGTGAATTCTACATGTGTGGTCCGCCGATGATGAACAAAGCGGTCATTAACATGCTGAAAGACTTAGGTGTTGAAGACGACAATATCTTATTGGACGACTTCGGTGGTTAACCACTGACAGCAATAAAAAACCAACCCTCGGGTTGGTTTTTTTATACCTGCGTTTTGTCAGGTAACAATAAAGTTCCATGGATACTGGCAGTGGTTTGGCCGGAAAGCTTGGTCGTTAGGCTGATTTGGCGTTAAAATGACGCTCCCGCGGCGTCAGTGATCTGCCTGCCACTAATTTTTATTCATCGCCTAGAGAGGTTGTCATGGAAGTATTTCTGTTGACGTTTGCTGTGCTGTTAATTGTTGTGTTGGCTATGGCCGTAGGTTACATAGTGCAACGTAAAACCATTGCCGGCAGCTGCGGCGGTCTGGATGCACTGGGCATTGAAAAGGCCTGTGATTGTGAAAATCCGTGTGAAAAACGCCAGGAGCGGATGCGTAAAGAAAAACTCTGGCAAGAAAATAAAATCATCTGATCTCTGGCAGTCCCACTGCCTGTTAAGGACATACAAATGGCATACCCTACACCCATTGCAGTGCCATCCCTCCAATCTGCCACCCTGGCAGACTGGGATGCGCTGATTTGTATCGCAGAAAATTTCCACCAGTTACCTGATGCGGCTTTGACAGACTTCGTCGCACAGCAACAGCAGATCGATCAGAGAATTGGTCGTGAGACCGTCACTACCATCTGTGCCAGTGCGCCGGGCCAGCGCCTGATTCTGGCGCCGACCGGTCCTTTGTTACGTGATTTTGATGATGTACGTTGTATCGCTGATGTCGCGAAAATCGCAATATTGCAGGCAAAAGCGGCAGGTGCAGTCCGGCCTTTGCTCTGGCTGCAGACACCAGCTGATCCACGTTACAGTGAAGCGCTGGCTGTAGCCTACCTTGCCGCAGCACAGGCGTTGTGGCAGCCATTAGAAGGGCGTGAAGCCCGCGGTGAATTGCAGGTTGAACCTGTGCTGCAAATCGGCCTGATTGGTCTGTCGGCACAGCAGGCCACTTTTATGGCCGCCACCGAAGCCGGCCGTCGTTTAGCGCGTGATTTGTGTGGTACAGAGCCTGAGCGGATGGCCCCGCTGCGCTTTGCTGATTATTGCGTTGATGCGTTTGCGCATACTGACGTGAAAGTGAAAGTGGAAACCAATACTGAGCAGTTGTTGGCTGATTATCCGCTGCTGATGGCGGTCGCCCGTAGCTCGTTAGCGGTGGCACGGCATAAACCAGCGGTGATCCGGCTGGAATACAATCCACCTGGCCCTGTCAGCAAAACGTTGTTGCTGGCCGGTAAGGGCCTGGTCTATGACACTGGTGGTGCTGACCTTAAAATTAACGGTGGTATGGCGGGCATGAGCCGCGACAAAGGTGGTGCAGCTGCCGTTGCCGGATTTTTGAAAACGGTTGCCATGTTAAAACCAGCAGGCTTAAGAGTGGTCGCCGAAATTGGTGCTGTGCGTAACAGCATTGGTTCTGACGCCTTTGTTGCGGACGAAATCATTACCAGCCATGCCGGGGTGAGGGTGCGTATTGGGAATACTGATGCCGAAGGCCGCTTGGTCCTTGCCGATTTGATGTCGCATTTACGCCTGCAGGCTAAAGATGCTGTTGACCCAACATTGTTCTCGATAGCGACTCTGACCGGTCACGCGGCCCGGGCCGTAGGTCCTTACACCGCGTTGGTCGAAAATGGTGCGGCGCGTAAAGCAGGCGTTTCGGCGCAGATTGCTCAGGCAGGTGAGGTTTGGGGCGACCCGTCCGAATTATCTTCCAGCCGGCGTGAAGATTTTGCCTTTATCAAAGCGCGCAGCTGTGCTGATGATGTGCTGAGTTGCAACAACGCACCTTCTTCCGTAACGGCGCGTGGTCACCAGTTCCCGATGGCGTTTTTGGTCGTTGCAGCAGGTTTAGAGCAAAACTCAGCTCTGTCTGATGGCTTGCCTTATGTCCATATCGATATCGCCGGTAGCGGGGTCGATGGTGGTGACTGGCAACATGGTAAACCTTCAGCCGCCCCGGTTACGAGTTTGGCCGCGGCTTATCTGCGCTAATCCCGATAAGCTGCAACAGAGGCAAACTCTGTTGCAGCTAAGTCTTGTTGACGGAAATTGGTTGTCGCCTGCCTGTTGTCTGTTTATGCTGTAGCGAATATCTGCGACAGGTTTGAGTCAGGTTAATGGACGAATGAGACTCCGCGAAACCCTAGTTATCTATATGTTTCCTTTAATGGTTTTGCCAACTTTAGTCTTTGGCTATCTGGCATTCCGTTATAGCGAGTCATCATTTGTGCAGCAAGCCTTTATTAAGGTGGCGCAGCATCTTGAGAT
>CBFGPY010000295.1:0-4564 GCA_965650755.1 uncultured Chromatiaceae bacterium
GTCGCCGCGAAATAACGTTGCAGACTGTCCGCACTTTGCTGAATGGCCGCGGCATATACCGCCTGGTTATGCTGCATCGCCGCCAGTTCAGCCAACAGCAGTTGTTGTGTCAGGGTATTACGCACAGAAATTTGTTGCTCAGCGGTTAGGCTGACACCATCTTCCGGCAAGCTGGCCCGCACCTGCACTAAGCCGCGCCAGAAGTTACGCCAGTACAACGCCAGATTGGCTTGCCAGTCGGCGCTGTCTTCACTGATCTCTTCTTCTGTACCGTTATCCATCGGCCGCTCTGACTGACGCAGCGGTAACACCAGGCTTTGCTGGCGCAGGCTGGATAAAGTCAGGTGCAGCTGGTTCAGGTCAGGCGCATTCAGCTCGCCCAGCATGCGTTTGTCCTGATCAATAGCTTCGCGCACTGGCGTCAGACTAGGATCATTGGCCTGTTTGAGACGTTGCTCCGCCAGCTCCAGCACTTGTTGCACGCCGGAGATATTTTGCTCGAGGAACAATTTTTGTTCGGCGAGGCGCAGGAAATAATCGATTTCCAGTAACTGCCAGCCTTTGATATTGCCGGATTGACGGTCCAGTTGCTGCTGCAGCTTTTGCAGTTCGGTCTGGGCAGCCAGCGCCTGCTGTTCGACTTTGCCATTGACGTCAGCCGACACGACAGTCAGCTGCTGCTGCAGATTCTGCTGCATTTCATCCAGTTTGCTCTGGAAAAAGCTGATTTGGCTTTGTTGCTGATTGGTCAGGCTCTGTTGTTGTTCTGACATCGAATTCAGCTGTGGTTGCAGGCTGTATAGCGCCCAACCGGCTGCCGCTGCCGCACCCAGCGCAATTAATAAGGCCAGACTACCCAGCGTCAGGGCCAGTTTGCCCCCGCCCGTCGCTACGGGTTTTACTGCCGCAGGCGTGCTGTCAGTGGCCAGCACCGGACTCTGTTCGCTCATGGAATTTCCTTCTTAACTGACAAATGGCATCCAGTAACGCCTGATCGTGCGCACTGTCGGCCAACATAATCTGCGCGGGCGCGATACCAAAACTGATCGCGGTTTCCTGCATCCGCGGACTTATTAACACCCAAAAACGCTGGCGCAACCAGGCGTGGGCGCTGTCCGGCAGCGATTGAAACAGCAGGGATAAAATTTCGTTACTGGTCACTACGATACATTGTATTTGTTGCTGACGCCACTGGTCAGACAAGCGCTGACCATCCAGCGGTAACGGCACTCTTTTATAGCTCTGCACGTAACTGACTTTAGCGCCACGTGCCAGCAGGCCTTGTTTAATCAGCTCGCGCCCGGCATTGCCGCGCACAATCACAATATGTTTGCCAGCCACGTCCTGCAGTTCTGGCAGCGCCAGCAAACCTTCACTGCGTTGGTCATCCGGCGCTGTCACGGCGCGGGCCGTGGCGCGTTGCAGTGCTGCCGCTGTGGTGCGGCCCACCGCAAACAGCGGGGCCTGCAGTTGAGTCAGATCGCATTGAGTTTCGAGGCAAGTGACCGCGGCGATACTGACAAAAATCACCAGTTCGGCATCGCGCAGCAGCTGCTGCTCACGTGGTTTCACTGTCACCTGCTGCGTGGTGATCAGTGGCTGATAAGCGTGCGGAATACTCAGCTGCTCCAGCCCATCCAGCAGGCTGTCCGCCCGACCGGCAGGCCGGGTGATTAATACACTGAATGGGTCCGGTGGCAGCTGCAGCATAATCAGCGCACTTCGCCGTACACAGCTGCCAGAATGGCGCCGGCGCCCTGCGCCAGTAATTTCTCAGCCAGCTGCTGACCTAAAGCTTCGCCCTCGCTGGCTGCACCACGCACTTCAGCCTGTAAAATCTGCTGACCGTCCAGCTGGCCAACCAACCCACGCAAATGCAGCTGGTCGCCGTCGATTTCAGCAAAAGCACCAATCGGCACCTGACAACCGCCTTGCAGCGCGCGGTTCATCGCCCGTTCCGCCAATACTGCCTGACGGGTCGCGGTGTGTTCCAGTGGAGCGAGCAATGCCCGCACTGCGGCATCATCGCTGCGGCATTCAATACCGACCGCGCCCTGACCGTTGGCCGGCAGACTCTGACTGACTGGCAGATAAGTAGCGATCCGCGTTTGAAAACCTAAGCGGATCAGGCCAGCCGAGGCCAGAATGATGGCGTCATACTCACCGGCATCAAGCTTCGCCAGCCGGGTGTTCACATTCCCGCGTAAATCGCGGATCTGCAGATCTGGCCGCAACGCCTTAATTTGGCATTGCCGGCGCAGACTGGAAGTACCGACCACAGCACCCTGCGGCAGCTGGTCCAGGCTGGAATATTGATTAGAAACAAAAGCATCCCGCGGATCTTCGCGTTCGCAAATGGTCGATAACATCAGGCCTTCAGGAAATTCCACCGGTACATCTTTCATGCTGTGTACGGCGATATCGGCGCGGTCTTCCAGCATGGCGGTTTCGAGTTCTTTAACAAACAAACCTTTGCCACCAATTTTGGCCAGCGGAGTATCGAGGATTTTGTCGCCCTGCGTCGACATTGGCACCAGTTCTACCACTAAGCCTGGGTGGAAAAACTCCAACCGGGCTTTGACATATTCAGCTTGCCACAGCGCCAGAGCACTTTTGCGTGTAGCGATACGTACGCGTTGAGTCATCAGAAAACCTGTGAATATCAGAGCTGGAACCGCCGGCCGGTGTGCACTGGCCGCACGGCAAAAAAGTGGCGCTATTATAGCCGTTATTGATAAGTGAAACTGTACTGAAAGATCACTTTTTGCGTCTGATCAACAATCTCCACCCGCCAGGGGCCGCGTTGATCGTCCAGCAGCCAGTTTTCGCTGTAGGTGCGCCACGGCGAGTCTTCAATAGTCAGCACGGCTTCGGTATGTAACGTCTCGCGGAAATACCAGCGATGACGCAGGATTTGGCCGGCGTAGTCTTTTAATTCGGTAAATAAATAGAGCCGTTTAATTTGTGGATATGCAATCTGCTGGCCCACCGCTTTACCCGGTTGCAGGTTATTCATCTGATCGGTCAGCACAATCCGGCTAAAGCCTGGCGGCAAGGCAAAACTGGCTGACGTGGGGCTGCTTTCAACAGAATTAGTTTCAGCGGGCGCAACTTTATCGGGTAACGCCGGCGTTGAGCTTTGTACATCTGCCGGCTTAGGCTCTGTGAGTGTTTGAGGCTGAGGCGCTGCTGGTTGAGGCACCTCAGCAGCCGTCACTTGGGGTTGCCCAGCAGGCTCTGTTGGCTTCGCCGCAACATCAGTTTGAGTCAGATCCTGCGCAGTGGTGGGACTGACCGTCGGTTCGGCAACTTGCACCGCTGTCGTTTCAGCTGCGACTGCAGGTTTTGCCGGCGCAACCGGGCGCAACAGGAATTGATAACCGGCCACCCCGGCCCCGACTAACACCAGCGACGCCAGCGTGATCCGGGTTTTTGACCAGGCAGCTTGCTGCCCAACAGGCATGTCAGTCTCCGCAGGCAAGGCCGCCGGATGTAATTTCACTTTGACTGTCAGTCTGGATGCAGCTTCGGACACTCTTTTTTCCTGTTGGCGCGCGTTTAGTTACAAAGACTCAGCAGGTTGCAGCAACCGCTGCTGGATAAAGCGGCTTAAATCCGCCACTTCCTGCGCACAAACACTGTGTGCCATGCGGTAATCCAGCCAACTGACCTGAAAACCGGCATATTTTAATGCGTCAAAAGCCGCCTTACCAGCGCTCAAAGGCACCACATCGTCCATAGTGCCGTGCGCCACCAGCACAGGCGTGGATTTATTATGACTATTCATTTCGGCTTTGAGCTTATCCGGCATGCCCATGTAAGTCGATAACGCCATCACACCAGCGATTTTGTAGGGCAAACGCGGTAATAAATGCAGCGCAATCACACCGCCTTGCGAAAAACCCGCCAGCAGAATTTTTTCCGCAGGGACGCCGGAGGCTATTACTTTATCTATCAGTGTCTGCACTTGGGCTGCTGACTGGCGCACCCCTTCTTCGTCGGCGCGATTTTGTAAGTCCATGGTTTTTAAGTCATACCAGGCGCGCATGACAAAGCCGTTGTTGATAGTGACGGGCCGCTCCGGTGCATGCGGAAACAAAAAGCGGATACCGTGGCCGGCCGGCAAACGCAGCTCCGGCACAATTGGCGCAAAACCATGGCCAGAATCACCCAGACCATGCAACCAAATCACCGCAGCTTTGACCGGACCTGGCGCTGCGACATCGACATAAGAGAGATTATTCATCCGCTTTTTATCCGAAACTGATGGCGGTACCCGCTTGCTTGCTGGCCGCTTCTGCTAATAATTGCCAGAACTCGATACCGGTTCTGTTATCAATCCACTGGCCGTCACGCCATTCAAAATGATGACCATTAAACTTGGTGGCCACCCACAGCTGGTGTAAAGGCGCTTGTTTGTTAATCACAATTTTACTGCGATCCGGGAAAATTATGTTGACTAAGCCGCCATGATTTTCCGAATCAATATCCAGGTCCAGCTGCTCAAATGCTTCTTCCACCGCCAGCAGGACAGCATCGGTCAACTCATCATATTCTACGTCAT
>CBFGPY010000296.1:0-4563 GCA_965650755.1 uncultured Chromatiaceae bacterium
TTTGGCAGCTCTTTCTGCTGCGTTAGTGCTCGTTTGTGTAGAATAACTACACCGCGCTCGCACTGCCTTGCATAAAAAGCTGCCAAACTGCTGCAAAAACAAACACCAAAAATCAACAGCCCCTAGGCATTCATGCAATAAAAAAGGCGGGTCAACCCGCCTTTTTTGTCACTGTCGCTTGCTCAGCTGTTACTGACCGACCACGTTAATGACGGTTTTACCGCTGAAATCACAGTCGGCAAAAGCTTTGTGTTTGACCAGGATCACGATGATGTCAGCCGCCAGGCCTTGCTCAATCGACACCAGCTGCGCTTTGCTGTTCAGCTTGTTGGTGCTTTCCACATTCGGCTCCACCGCCAGCACTTTGCCTTCGTAAGCATCGGCCAGTTTGTTGACAATGTGCAATGCCGGGCTTTCGCGCAGGTCGTCGATATCCGGCTTAAACGCCAGACCAAAACAGGCGACTGATGGTTTGTTCAGTGAATGATTGGCGACAGTAGTCATCACCTTTTGCAGTACCCACTCAGGTTTGAAGTCGTTCACTTCCCGGGCGGTACGGATAAGGCGTGCCTGCTCTGGCGCTGAGTGCACGATAAACCATGGGTCGACGGCGATGCAGTGACCGCCCACGCCGGCGCCTGGGGTCAGGATGTTGACACGTGGGTGGCGGTTGGCCATCCGGATCAATTCCCAAACGTTGATATTGAGCTTGTCACAGATCAGCGACAGTTCGTTGGCAAAGGCAATGTTGACGTCACGGAATGAGTTTTCCGTCAGTTTGGACATCTCAGCAGTGCGCGCATCAGTTTCCAGCAATTCGCCGGCAACAAAGGTGCGGTACAGCTGTTTCGCCATCTCAGAACAGGCTGGTGTTAAACCACCGACGATACGGTCATTGGAGATCAGCTCCTGAACCACTTTGCCTGGTAACACCCGTTCCGGGCAATAAGCTACGTGAATGTCCGGGCTGTTTGAATCAGTTGGTAAGGTCAGATCAGGGCGGACTTCTTTAATCCATTTACACATGAGTTCAGTGGTACCGACCGGGCTGGTAGATTCCAGTACCACCAGGTTACCTTTTTGCAGCACTGGCGCGATGGATTTAGCCGCTGCTTCGACATAGGATAAATCCGGTGACAAATCGTCGAAAAACGGCGTAGGCACTGCAATCATAAATGCGTCTGCTGCTGCAGGTTTAGTTTGTGCTGACAGATAACCACCGGTGACCGCCGCGTTAACCAACAAATCCAGATCCGGTTCGATAATGTGGATTTTGCCCTGATTGATAGTGTCAACTGCGTGTTGATTGACATCAACACCGATAACCCGCAGTTTGCGCGAGGCCAGCATGGCCGCTGTAGGCAAACCGATATAACCCAAACCGATGACTGAAACAGTCTTTAACATAGCGTCACTCCGATTGTTTGCTATTTTTCGCTTATGGTATCACAGCTTAACGCTGGCGCACGGTGCTGCGCCACCCCTAGCCGGCATTTTTTCTGCGTAATTCCTGCTTGTTTCTGCAAAGGGTCAACTTCATACTAACGGCTGTAAATTTTACGGCGGAGTAGCTGGTGAAAGACCTGATTGAACCCTTTTTGTACCCGCATAATCTGTTTTTCTGGGGCCTGGTCATTGCCTCGGTCCGTTACCGGAAATGGGGCTTGTGGCTTCTGCTCGGCTGGTTTTATCTGTTTGGTAATGGCTGGGTGGCAAATCAGGTGCGGCATTGGTACAACGCCGAAGTGGCGTCCACGGTTTTTCCCGCCGATTTTAGAGGTAACTTCGTGTTACCCGGCTGTGGCGGCAATGAGAAAAACATTCCGGATTGCGCTAAGGCCCGGCTTACACAACTGGCCGAGCTGGTGAATAAGACCACGCATGATGCACCACTTATCCATATTACAACTTTGTACTGTCAGCCTTATCTGGATTATCTGCGGCCGCTGCTTCATCGCGAAACCCGGCTGGATTGCTTTCACGGCGGCGCCACCACTTATCATGAGTTTTACAGCCTGAATAGCCGGCTTGATCATCAGGTGCCGCTATGGTTTGTCACCAGCGACTATCATGCTTATCGGGTGCACCAGCTGGCATTGCAATATGGCTTCGAGGCTAAGGTTTATGCTGCACCCAGCTCAACCTTCCGCCCGGTGAATTGCGGGGCTGTTTGTTTTCTGACAGTGAATTTGTCGAATTTTGATCTGTTCGCCAAACTCAGCGCCGAGATGTCCAGCTTTTATGTCTACCGGCTGACCAAGAGTTTTACCGACTGGTCAAAATAAAGTGGTGCGTAGCAAATTTGGCATCTTGTGACCCAACAAAAAAACCACCGCAAAACGGTGGTTTTTTTTAAGTTAAACAACGGTCAAGCTTATTTTTTGCCGCGGGCAATAATTTCCTGCGCCATCTGGTCTGCAACCAGATTGGTTGGCAGGCCGCTTTGTTCGGCGCGGCTGAAGATGGTCAGCAGCGTGTCATAGATCGCCAGCACCTGCTTAGTTGACTGCGCTTCGTCATAACCTTCCGGGCGGATCTCCATCGACACGTTGATGATACCGCCGGCGTTGATGACGTAATCCGGCGCATACAAAATACCTTTTTGCCGCAGTAAATCGCCGTGGCGTGCTTCTTTGAGCTGATTGTTCGCACAACCGGCGACAATAGCGCACTGCAGGCGAGGCAGGGTGTCGTCGTTAATGGTTGCACCCAGCGCGCATGGGGCATAGACGTCACATTCAACGTCATATATGGCATCGAGGCCCACGGCAGTGGCGCCAAACTGGCTGACAGCACGGTCGACTGCGGCCTGATTGATGTCGGTGACAATCAGCTTCACGCCTTCTTTGTGCAGGTGCTCACATAAGTAAAAACCAACACTGCCAAGGCCTTGTACGGCGACGGTACGGCCTTTCAGATCGTCACTGCCAAATTTGTGTTTTACGGCAGCTTTGATGCCGCGGTAAGTGCCCAGCGCGGTAAATGGCCCCGGGTTACCGCTTTTGCCTTCCAGACCAGCGACATATGGCGTTTCCTGGTTGACGATAGAAATATCTGCGGTGGTGATATTCACATCTTCAGCGCTGATGTAGCGGCCGCTCAGTGCATGCACATATTGACCGAATTTACGGAACAACGCTTCAGATTTGATGGTTTTAGCATTACCGATAATTACGGCTTTGCCACCGCCAAGCGCGAGGCCTGCCATGGCATTTTTATAGGTCATGCCGCGTGATAAACGTAAAACATCGACTAGGGCTTCGTCATCAGAGACGTAATCCCACATCCGGCAACCGCCACAGGCGGGTCCTAATGCGGTGCTGTGGACGGCGATAATTGCTTTGAGACCCGTAGCCGGGTCACTGCAAAATACGACTTGTTCATGGTTGTCAAACTCAGGGTGGTTAAATACTGCCACTTTCTTATGCTCCGATTTATGCCAGCTTTGCGCTGGGGTAGGGCCGGTTTTTTCGCGGCGGAATTTATCACTTCGGCAAGGCTTGTGCTATCAAATCCAAATTAATTCATCTGGTCATTCCAGTAGATTGTCGACAATTTTTGTTGAAGGTTGCGTAATCCGCCTTGCTGTCATAAAGTGCGGTTTCAGATTTTTTGCAGGTAAGTAGTATGGACAAGCAACAACAAGCTGCCGAGCCAATGACCGAGCAGCAAACCAGCGAATGGGTCCGCGCCCAGTTCCAGAAAGCCAATTTATTTTTAGCCGAGCAAGGCGTAGTGATGGATACTGTCGCCGTGCAGGACTCGCGTTATTTGCCACCTTTCGTTGCCATCTGGAAAATTAACGGCATTGATCGGAAAAGTTACTGGGCCATTACCGGTGATTTGCCGACAGATGTGATGGCGTTCAGTGGTGCCGCCAATGCCCGGGATGCTTTGCGTGCCTTTTCTTTCCGCTGGCAAATGCAGGCGCAGCAGCTGATGGAAGCCGGCGTGCAGGACCAGACCGGCGCTGACTATGTGAAACTGCTGATCAACAGAGCTGAACAACTGTATCAGCTGTTTGAAGCCGATGATTTCTGGAATCAACAGCCAGCTTAATTGGCTGACTGAGCCCCGGTGTAGCACCGGGGTTTGTTTTTGTGGCGCCTGAACAGGCCGGCGGCACGGAGGTGCGGTGGATCTTTTTTTTGGTTTTCTACTCGGCTGTACCTTATTAGGTGGCGGCACTTTATATTGGTACCTGCTAAGCCGCAGTTTGGCACCCCGGCACTGTTATTCGTTGTGGCTGTCAGTCCCTGTCCATCAATTATTAACGCTTGCGGTAGTCTTTGGTCTTGGTGTCACTCCGGCACAAGGTTGGTTTAGCTTCACGCTGTTTTGTCTCACCGTGACTTTTGTGCTTGGCCTGCTGTTGTTGCCTTTAATGGTTTTTCTGCGCTACGTTGAACGTTGCCGGCCGCTGCAGGACAAAATCTAAGCGCGTTTTAACCGGCAAAATCAGCTGTTGGACCGGCATTGCCGACAATCCGCTTGTCAGGTGCGCCGCGCTCTTTTAGTGTGAACCTCTGAAAAATCCGCTATTAAAGCCAAGAGGTTTATTCG
>CBFGPY010000297.1:0-4557 GCA_965650755.1 uncultured Chromatiaceae bacterium
ACGCGGTTGGCGTTAGTGTTGATAAGCAGTATCTTGTTGATCCGGGGCCTGGCATTTGTCTCGTTGATGCCGTTGTTTCCTGAGAATAGCCTGTTGTTCTGGCTGGTCAGTTCCGGCATTTGCTTGTTGATGGGCACTTTGTTTGCGGTCGGCAGCTGGCAACAATGGCCGGTGCTTAGCGCCAAAACAGCAGCGGCTGCCTGAAAGCTGTCTACCTGAATCCTGTTTATTGAGCACGGAGCCTAACCATGCCTGAAACCAACACCACCAACACTTTTAGCACCAGCCGCATCCTGCCGTTTTCGCCGGCTGCTATCTATGGTGCTTTTGCCTCAGCCGAACAATTGGCCGCCTGGTGGGGGCCGGCTGGTTTTACTAACCACTTTGAGCTGTTTGAATTTACCGCCGGCGGACGCTGGCATTTTGTGATGCAGGGGCCGGATGGCCAGAAATATCCAAACCGCAGTGGTTTTGCCGAGCTTGAACCCAACCGTAAAATCGTCATCCGTCATGACTGTGCGCCGTTTTTCACTTTAACCGTCGAGCTGACGCCGCTGGAAGATAAAACAGACCTTCGCTGGCTGCAGGTGTTTGATGATGCTGATGTAGCACAGGCCGTGCGGCATATTGTTGAGCCTGCGAATGAGCAGAATCTCGACCGGCTGACGCAGACTCTGACGCGCCGCTGGCCCAAAGCGCAAGCCATAGCACCGGCTGCCATTGCCGCCGGTCTGACTGAATATTGGTCGCCGCGTGTGATTGGTGAAGTAGATGACGCCTACATTAAAGTGGCAAAAGTGCAGGGCTCCCTGGCCTGGCATAGCCATGCTGATGAAGATGAAATGTTTTTAGTGCTCAAAGGCCAGCTGAAAATTGAAATGGAGCACGACAGTGTTGTGTTAAACGCTGGCGAGATGTTTATTGTGCCAAAAGGCGTGCGGCACAATCCGGTTGCGACTGAGGAATGCCAGTTGCTGCTGATCGAGCGTAAATCGACCAAGCATACCGGCGAGGTTGAAACTGAGAAAACCCGCTCGCTGGCAGAGCAATTGCGGCCGGTTTGACCGCGCCAGCAGGCACTAACAAAAGCTGTCACGCTGCGGCAGCGTGGCAGCTCTGTCTTTGCCAATAGCTGCGGCAAGTCTGCGCCATCAGTGGCGAAACTGGCTGATTTCGCGGATTTTGCAGAATGAAACGGTGATTCGGTGTAGAATAGAGGGCTGTGGCTGCAAAGCCTTGCGATGATTGCCCCTCTGTAGGAACTCCGATGAAAAAAAACTTCTCCTTTACGCACCCAAAAATTCAGCCAGCCCGCGTCGCTGACGCCGTCAAACACGAAATCAAAAAATACTTAAACCGCGAGCGACGTAAACAATTACCGGCTGGCATGGACTACTGGACTTTTGATTGCCGCTTTGGCGCGACTGAAGATGCTGCAGAAAAAATCTTCACCTCAGAAATTAACAAACGCATTGATGCGGCACTGGAACAGCAACTGGCTGGTTTTTATGTCGAAATTCTGGCCCGTGCTTGCCAGCACCAGCCACGCGAATCGGCTGAGTAACCAAGCCAAATTGCACAAAATGCAAACAATGCTCTGCGTCGGGGCGAAAATGCTGTATATTCCGCCGCTCTTTTTTGATGGTCGCTTTCCACCGAGGTTTTTATGCAATTTTCATCTTTAGATTTGGCTGTCGACTTACATCGGGGCCTGGTGGACTGTGGCTACAGCGAAATGACGCCGGTACAGGCGCAGGCAATAGTGCCGGCGCGTCGTGGCAAAGACTTACAGGTCACAGCCCAAACCGGTACCGGCAAAACGGCCGCTTTTGCCGTACCTATCCTGCAGCGCATGCTGGACACACCAAAAGCAACAACAGAAAAACGCCCACGCACGTTAATTCTGACGCCAACCCGCGAGCTGGCCGAACAAATCGCTGACAATGTCGCAGCCTATGCCAAGTATCTGCCGCTGAAGGCCACAGCACTTTACGGTGGCGTCAAACTGGGCGGTCAGGCCGCCAAACTCAACGCCGGTGTCGATATTGTGATCAGTACCCCAGGCCGGCTGTTAGAGCATCTAACGCTGGGCAATGTGATTTTATCCGACGTTGAATTTGTTGTGCTGGACGAAGCCGACCGCATGCTGGACATGGGTTTTAGCGCCGACGTGCTGAAATTGCTGCAACTGACCGCGACCAAACGCCAGACCATGTTGTTCTCTGCAACCACATCCCCTGCAGTCAACGAGCTGTCGCACAAAATCCTGCGTAACCACCAGCAAATCAAAGTGACTAAGGTCAACAGCACCGCCGACACCGTGCACCACGTGGTGTATGAGGTGGAAGAAAGCCGCAAAATCGAATTGTTTGAAACTTTGCTGGAAGAGCACAACTGGTTTCAGGTTCTGGTCTTTACCAGTACCAAAGATCAGGCCGACCGCTTATTAGCCGGATTACAACAGCGCAGCATCAACGCCGCAGTGTGTCATGGCGATAAAAGCCAGGGCGCCCGTCGCCGTGCTATCGCTGATTTTAAATCGGCCAAACTGCAGGTGTTAATCGCTACTGAAGTGGCGGCGCGGGGCCTGGATATTCAGGGCCTGGATTATGTGGTCAACTTCAATCTGCCGTATTTGCCGGAAGATTATGTTCACCGCATTGGCCGTACTGGCCGTGCCGGCGCTGCCGGTAACGCCATCTCTTTTGTCAGCCGCGAAGAAGAGCTGACATTAGAGCGCATCCAGAAACTGATCGGCAGCAAAATCAGCCGCATCGTCAAACCAGGCTTTGAAGTCAGCAACCGCGGCTCTTTGCTAAAAAGCATTTCGAAGAAAGTGGTAACAGGCCGCGCCAACAAAGCCAGCGAAACCGTGATTGCCGTTGGCAATGCTGAGAAACCAAAAGCGCCACGTCGCGCTAAGCCTGCGCCAACAGCACCTATCGGTGGGAAAAAGCCTTCGGCCAAACCACAAACAGGCAGAAAGCCGGGTTCGCGTTAAGCCTTTGCTATGCTTTGAGCAAGGCCGCCATCAGGCGGCTTTGTTTTTTCTCGACGGGTCATGGCCTTGTAAAACAACGATGCAACTTTGTAAGCAGGGCATTGTCAGTGCAAAAGGCCAGACAGGGCAGATTTTTACAGGACTCTATGCTATGAAATTTTATTGTGTGTTAGTCATGGCGCTGTGCGCGTTTTTTAGCAGCGCTTCGACCTTACCGGATTTCCCTTTTGTCGCCGTCACTGGCCAAAGCAGCAAACAAGTGGCGCCGGACAGTGCCAAACTGAGTTTCCGCATCAGTACTTTTCATGCAAGCAGCGACGTCGCCCAAGCTCAGTTAGCACAGGCCAGCAGTAAAGTGCTGGCGCTGCTCAAAGCCAATGGCGTTACTGACAGCCAAATCAGTGCTTTTGAGCTGGAAAAAACCGCAAAACGTAAAAGAGACGAGCAGTACAATGAACTCGATGTACTGGGTTACGATCTGAACCGGCGTTTTGACATTACCCTGGTGGATTTAAAAAAGTATCCGGATTTAATGACTCAACTCTATGCAACTGATTATGTTCATGATCTCAGCACCAGTTTTGATACCAGTGACAGAAGCAACATTGAAACGGCATTAATTGCCGCGGCAGCTGCGCAAGCGAAGCAAAAAGCTGAACAAATGGCTGAAGGCCTGGGCGTGAAAATCCATAGTGTTTTTGCCTTCAACGACAATGGCTCTTTTGACCGGTTTTTTGCCACTTTTGCCGCTGGTGAAAGTGGTATGGTCAGCAGCGCTATGATGGCTGATCGGGCGGCTGGAGCGCAGCAGGTCTTTATCCCGCAATCCATTGAAATCTCCAAAACCGTCAATGTGATTTATAAGATTACGCCTTAACCAGCTTGCGGATTGAGTTATAAAACATGCAGCCACAGCCCGAAAAACCCAGCCGCCTGATGCTGTTCCCCGACGCGGTGCCGCATCAACCGGCTATCGACGACTGGTTTGCGGCAAAACCGGCAGCGCTTGCTGACATGGCCCGGCACTGGTTTAGCGTAATGCGCCAGTGTGGGCCTGATGTGCTGGAGTTGCTGCATGACCATCATCCGACCGCTTGTGTCGGCACAGCGGCATTTGCTGAAGTGAATGTGTTTACAGCCCACGTGAATGTCGGCTTTTTCCTTGGCGCTTTATTGCCAGACCCGCAAGGGCTGTTGCAGGGTACAGGCAAATTTATGCGCCATGTGAAGTTAAAGCCGGGTGAGCCAGTTGATGCGGCAGCTTTATTGCAATTGATTCAGATCGCCTATAGCGATATGAAAAAGCGGGCTGAAGCGGCAGGAGAGTGTCGATTAATCCTTGGCACTTAACTCCAACACACCACCTTGTACCAGCGCCTGATGGGACACAAAAGGTGATGGCAGCGCTTGTTGATTCCAAAGCAGCTTGCCGCTCAGTTTCTGTTTGATTTCAATTACTTTCCCCGGATAAAACTGCGGGTCCAGCGTGATGCGGGCGGCTTTGACGCGTGGTTGAAACAGCGTGTAATTCGGTGTGCCGGGCTCCGTCGGGTAGA
>CBFGPY010000298.1:0-4556 GCA_965650755.1 uncultured Chromatiaceae bacterium
GGGGGATTAAATAGATTTTTTTCGCAATCGAAAGGCGTTGCAAAAATTCCATAGATGATTACCCCGTTGGATCAGCGCAATGGCCGGTTTTTATTTTGAATATCTTTGATTTGAAATCACTTTCGAGTATAGACAGCAATTTGGATTGGCGCAGCAATCACAGGGCATTAGAACAGAATTTATGAATGTAAAGAATGGGATAGTGTGGAAATAAGCGAGTTTGCTGCAATTTTTTCAGAGAAAAACTGCTTAAAATAGCTGCATGTACCTGTCATTTTGACAGGGGAGATAAAACAGGCCCGTCGCTACGGGCCTGTTTTTCAACACTGCACGAAATTATTTGTTTTGTGCGCGTTCGAAAGAGGTTTGGATCTCGGCTTTGGCTTCAGCTTTGTCGCCCCAGCCAATTACTTTCACCCACTTGCCTGGTTCCAGCTCTTTATAACGTTCAAAGAAATGCTGGATTTGACCTTTTAACAGCTCAGGCACGTCGTTGATGTCCTGAATATGGTCGTAGATTTTTGTCAGTTTGCTGATAGGCACTGCCAGTACTTTGGCGTCTTCACCTGATTCGTCAGCCATTTTCAGCACTGCAACCGGACGGCATTTGATTACTGCACCTGGTACTAATGGGTATGGTGTTGGCACCAATACGTCAACCGGGTCACCATCCAGTGATAAGGTGTGGTTCACAAAACCGTAGTTACATGGATAGAACATTGGCGTTGCCATAAAGCGGTCAACCCAGACAGTACCGCTGTCTTTGTCTACTTCATATTTGATAGGGTCGGCATTGGCCGGAATTTCGATGATAACGTTAATTTCATCTGGCAGATTTTTACCTGCCGGAACCAGACTTAAGCTCATGATGCTTCCTTATGCTTGAAAAAATATGCCGCCTATTATAACGGCGGCGTCAGAAATGGCTATGTTTGAACACCCTGACTTTGGTCGGGCACTGTGCTCATTCAGGCCTGATGATATTTCAGACAGCTGTCGACTTCGTGTTTAGACCCCAGGATCACGGCAACGCGCTGGTGAATGTCTACCGGTTGGATTTCCATAATGCGTTGGTAGCCGGTTGAACTGGCACCGCCGGCCTGTTCGACCAGAAAACTCATCGGATTGGCTTCGTACATCAGGCGCAGCTTGTCTGGTTTGTTCGGGTCTTTAGTATCTGTTGGATACATGAAAATGCCACCACGACACAAAATGCGGTGCACGTCACCGACCATGGCGGCAATCCAGCGCATATTAAAGTTTTTACCGCGCGGGCCAGCTTTACCTTGCAGCAAATCGCCAACATAAGCCTGCATGCCCGGCTGCCAGTAGCGCTGATTTGACATGTTGATGGCAAACTCGGCGGTGACTGACGGAATAGCCACTTCTTCCTGGGTTAACAGAAAGCCACCATAAGTTTTATCCAGTGTGTAAAGGCGGGTACCCTGGCCTGTGGTCAGCGCCAGCATCGTTGATGGGCCATACAATACGTAACCGGCGGCTAATTGTGCGGTGCCGGGTTGTAAAAACTGTGTGGCGTCAGCGGCGTCGACGTCATCACGCGCTGGCAGGATTGAGAAAATGGTGCCAATCAGGCTATTGATATCAGTATTCGATGAGCCATCCAGCGGGTCAAACGTCACCAGATAACGGCCTTGTGGATTGCCGGCAACTGTGTGGTCTTCCTCTTCACTGGAGATGGCTTTGACGACACCGGTTTCCAGAATCATGTCTTTGAGCAGTTCGTTCGCCAGCACGTCGAGTTTTTTCTGCGTTTCGCCCTGAATGTTTTCATCGAGCGTAGAGCCTAATACGCCGGCCAATGCGCCTTGCCCAACCCGGAAGGATATTTCTTTGCAGGCGGCCAGAATGGTTTTAATCAGGGCAATCAGGTCGGTATCGACCCCATCTTGTCGCAGTACAGGAGCCAGACGGCGCATCGGTATATCCTTCTGTTAGTGTAGGGGAGGAACTATGCCGGTCGCTTAGATGTGGCTCTGCTGGCCGCGTCCCGTGCAATGGGCGAAGAGTTTAAAGAATCTGTGCAAAAATTGCATTTTTATCACCGATTTTATTTCGAAAAAGCCGGCTTTTCTTTTGTTACAATGCCGGAAAATACCGGCAAAAGCCCGCGCGTGGATTAAGAAGCGGGACCACCTATAGCAGGACAATTGAATGCATCTTCATATTTTGGGTATTTGCGGCACTTTTATGGGCGGTATCGCCGCCATTGCCAAGAGTTTAGGTCACCAGGTGACAGGTTCGGACGCCAATGTGTATCCACCGATGAGCACACAGCTGGAAGAGCTCGGCATTAGTCTGACGCAGGGATATGACCCGGCGCAGCTGGAACCAGCGCCAGACTTAGTAATCATTGGCAATGCGATGTCACGCGGCAACCCGTGTGTTGAATATGTACTTAACCGCAATATTCCTTATACCTCAGGCCCGCAATGGCTGGCGGAAACTGTGCTCCGGGACCGCTGGGTGCTGGCGGTCTCCGGCACTCATGGTAAGACCACCACGACCACCATGCTGGCGTGGATTTTAGAGTTCGCCGGTTTAAAACCGGGTTTTCTGATTGGCGGCATCCCGCAGAACTTCGAGGTGTCGGCGCGTTTAGGTGATGCGCCGTTTTTTGTCATCGAAGCCGACGAGTACGATACGGCGTTTTTTGATAAACGCAGCAAGTTTGTGCATTACCGGCCGCGCACTTTAATTCTGAATAATCTCGAATTTGACCACGCCGACATATTCCCAGACCTGGCGGCCATTCAGCGCCAGTTCCATCATTTATTACGCATGGTGCCGGGGAATGGCTTAGTGCTGTCGCAAGCCAATGTTCCTGCGGTACAACAAGTGTTGGATATGGGCTGCTGGAGCGAGCAACAACAAAGTGGTACTGACTGGCAGGTGCGCCTGCTACAGGCCGACGGCTCAGCGTTTGAAGTCAGTTTCCGTGGCGAAGTCAAAGGCACAGTACGCTGGGCGTTGTGTGGCCAGCATAGTGTCGACAACGGGCTGATGGCGTTGGCGGCGGCGCAGCATGCCGGCGTGCCGCTGGCGGTTGCGATTGAGGCGCTCAATCAGTTTGTTGCACCAAAACGCCGGCTGGAATTAAAAGGCGTGGTCAATGACATCAGCGTCTATGATGATTTTGCCCATCACCCGACGGCGATTGAGACCACGCTGGCCGGATTAAGGGCGAGGGTGGGCCAAAAGCGTATTCTGGCCGTACTGGAACCGCGCTCTAACACCATGCGGATGGGGGTGCATAAAGATGCCTTACCTGCATCATTACAAAAAGCTGACCAGGTGTTTTTGTTTGAACCGGCGAATAGTGGTTGGTCTTTGGGCGCATTGGCTGAGCAAATTAGTAGTCAATGTGCAGTTCCGGCAACAGTTGAGCAGGATATCACCACCCTGGTACAGCGTATCGTCGCCTGCGCGCAACCCGGAGATTCGATTCTGGTGATGAGCAACGGCGGTTTTGGCGGTATTCACGACAAGTTATTGCAGGCACTGGCTTGAGTCGCAGATACCGGTTCTTTGGCGCAACAAGGTAATTTCAAGCAGATGAGTGATGTTTTGACAGCGCAACACAATGTTTCCCCACAGCGTGAAGTCACGCTGGCGTTTACCGGCGCATCCGGCGCTTTATATGGCTGGCGCCTGCTACAGGTGCTGCTGAGCCTGGATGTGAAGGTGCATTTGCTGATTTCCAGTGCAGCAAAAGTGGTGTTTGCCACTGAGCACAATTTAAAACTCAATGGCAATCCGCAGGCTTGCCAGGCGCAGCTGGTTGAAATTTTTGGCTGTGCGCCCCATTTATTGGCTGTCTATGGCAAAGACGATTGGTTCTCACCGGTGGCTTCCGGCTCGGCAGCGCCAAAAACGATGGTGATTTGCCCTTGTTCGACCGGTACTGTTGCTGCCATTGCCCATGGTATGAGCGACAACCTGATTGAGCGGGCTGCCGATGTGGTTATCAAGGAAAAGGGCCAATTGATTCTGGTGCCCAGGGAGACGCCATTAAGCGCGTTGCACCTGGAGAACCTGCTAACGTTAGCAAAACTGGGCGCCACTATTATGCCGGCGGCTCCCGGGTTTTATCATCAGCCCAAGACTATCGAAGATTTGATCGATTTTATGGTGGCCAGATTGCTGGACCATTTGGGATTGCCGCAGCAGCTAATGCCGCGTTGGGGTTATCAGCCCCAGACTGCCAAAGATTAATCCACATCAGGGATTACTGAAGCCAAACCAACCATCGCCTGGCGATAAAGAGGAACATGCTGTGACGCTGGCCTTATCTATTCGTGACCTGCATAAAAGTTATAAAAGTGGCACTAAAGCCTTAAATGGCATCGATTTAGATGTTCAGCAAGGTGATTTTTTTGCGCTGCTCGGCCCCAATGGTGCCGGTAAAAGTACGACGATTGGCATCATCAGTGCTTTGGTGAATAAAACTTCGGGTTCGGTCAAAGTCTTTGATTTTGATACAGATACTCATCTTGAAGATGCCAAAAGCCAGCTAGGTCTGGTGCCGCAGGAAT
>CBFGPY010000299.1:0-4552 GCA_965650755.1 uncultured Chromatiaceae bacterium
CACCACCTACAGCGATGTCAGTTCTTTTATTGATGTGCAGCAACAACTTGAAGCCAGCAACAGCACGCTGGAACAACGTGTCATGAGCCGGACCGCCGAGCTGGAACAGCTCAATCAGCAACTGGCCGCCGCCAAACAGCAACTGGAGGAACAAACCGCCAGCAAAAACCGTTTTTTTGCCGCCGCCAGCCATGATTTGCTGCAGCCGTTTAATGCTGCGGCATTATTTTGCGGTTTAATCCGGGAAAAAAGCAGCGATGGTCAGGTGCAACAGTTGGCGCGAGACCTCGCCGCTTCGTTAAACTCCGCCGAAGAATTACTCGCCAGTATCCTGGAACTGACCAAACTCGACGCCGGCGTAATTAAAGCGCAAAAAAAACCGGTTGCAGTGACCACGCTGCTGGACCAAATCGCCCGGGAAGCAGGATTAATCTCGACCGGCAAGCCTATTCGATTCCGCTACCGGCCAAGCCGGCTCTGGGTCGATACCGACAGCCGTTTGCTGCGTCGGGTGGTACAGAATCTGGTTGCTAATGCACTGCGCTACACCCCACAGGGCAAAATTCTGCTCGGTTGCCGGCGTTGCCACTGGCAGGGGCAACCGGGGGTGCGGATTGAAGTCTGGGATACCGGCATCGGTATTAGTCCGGATGAACAACAACGGATTTTTCAGGAATTTCAGCAAGGTAAAGAGGCGAATAATCAGGGGCTTGGCATTGGCCTCGCCATCAGTCAGCGCATCAGCGATTTGCTGCAGCACCCGTTGACGTTAAAATCCGAGCCTGGCAAGGGCAGCTGTTTTGCCGTGACCTTGCCGGTCTGCGCGTCGGGTACCACCGCAGTGCCGGCGCTGCAGCCGCGTGAGCAGTCGGTTAGTTTCCGCGGCAAAACAATCTTATTGCTGGATAACGACCCGCAGTTATCCAGCGCTGTGGCGGCACTGCTCAGAAGCTGGGATTGTCAGGTGTTAGTGGCGCAACAACCTTCGCAGGCGCTGCATTGGCTGAGCGAAGGTCATCCTGTGGATTTATTGTTGTTTGATTATCACCTGGATCAAGGTGCGACCGGTGTCGAAGTGGCGATGCAACTACAGCAGCACTACGCATTGCAGGTGCCGGTGTTAATCCATTCCGCCGACCAGCAACAACAAACCCGTGATCATGCGCTGAATAACGGCTTCCACTTTATGCTAAAGCCATTAAAGCCGGCCAATCTGAAGCGGCTGCTGCAACGATTGCTGCGCTGAATTTGCTAATCCGCCGCGACACAAGCCTGATTGCGCCCGGCCAGCTTGGCCTGATACAAAGCCCGGTCAGCGCGGCGGAACAAGCATTCGTAGTCTTCATCCTGCTGTAATTGCGCAACACCAAAACTGGCGGTCAGCGGATGTACATCGCAGATATAGACCTGACGCAATTCGCTGATAATACGCTCGGCAATCAACAAAGCAGCCTGCTGTGTGGTTTGTGGCAACAGCACGACAAACTCATCCCCGCCAAAACGGCCGAGTAAATCGGTCGGCCGCAGCGACAGTTGGGCCAGACGTGCCAGTTGCTGCAGCGCCTGATCACCAACATGATGGCCAAACTCATCATTAATTTTTTTGAAGTAATCGATGTCAAACACCAGCAGCGATAAAGGCCGCTGTTCCTGCCGGCTGCGGCTTATCTCCAGTGCCGCCCTTTGCTCCAGCCGGTCGCGCGACGCCACCTGGGTCAGGCTGTCAGTAAATGCCACTTTGCGCAGTTGCAGGTTATCTGCCAGTAAAGTCGGAATGGCAAGGCCAAATAAAGTGTTGGCGGCAATCACGTTAATGGCAAACTGATAGACCATCACATAGTCCATCAAACCAAACAGATGCACCCAAAATGCAATCAAAAAACTCGACAACGCGACACTACTGACATTTAACAAAGCGGATTCGGAGCAGGCGATCCACATATGCGGGATCACCAGGAAAAAAATCGCAAAGGCGCTGTTCGGCGAATCAGTCACCTTCGCCAACAACATGCAGGCACTCAGCAGTAGGGCGTTAAGTAACAGCTTCAGCAAATAACGTGGGCTGAACTGCTGTTGCTGCAGACCCGCCATATCAGTCAGCCGAAACAAGGCAGAGGGTAATACCCGGCTCAGCAGGCCGACAAAAAACGGCGCCAGCACCATCACGCCGGCCATATCGCCAATCCAGAACGGCAGCCAGGTTGAGGCGACTTCAGCCTCGGCCATCATGTCCGTGATCACCAGAGTTGGCAGCACTAACCAGGTGGCACAAAATGAACTGACTGCGGCGATCACCAGAAATGACACGATGATCCTGCTAATATCGCGGGTACCCCGTCTGGCTAGTGTGCGCAAGGCTATAGCCCCAACCGCATAAGGCAGAATATGCGCCAGACCAAATAACAAAGCGGCTTCGAGAATTTGCCAGGGTGGTAACTGAATCTTGTAGTGGCTGGCGGTATAGAAAGTGATGAGTACACAACCGGTCAATAAGGCCGGCAACACAGAAAAACCCAGCAGTAATAAGGACGCGAAAGTCAGCCCCGCCACCGGAAACCAGACACTGGCATGGTGGGTATATTCCACCAGCCAGCCGATCTCAAACACCAGCAGCCAAAGCGCCAATAACAACAGGTTGCGCAGCAACCAGGATTGCTGCAACCGGTCTTGCCAGAGTTGGCGGTCAAACAGCGGCGCGCGGGCCAGACCTTCAGATTTCACTTACTGCAAATTCCAGTAATAAATACTGCCATCATCACTGCCACCTACCGCGGTTTTACCATCAGGCGTCAGCATCATTGGCCAGTTCATCAGCTTGGTGCCATATTGCCACAGTTGCTGACCAGAGCAAGCATCGAACAGATAAAAGTTGCCCGGCGATTCCTTTTGATCGCTGCCGCCACTGCTCTCATCCGGCTTACCGTCGGTGGCACTAACCAGGGTAGCTGCTGCATCTAAGGTCACGCCCGGATTCACTGCATATTGCACCTGGGTGCTCCAGCGCAGTACCGGCCCCCAGATTGGATAGTTCGCAATCTCCGATGCCGTTTGCTGTGCATCCACCCGGTATAATACTCCAGCCTCAGCTTGGTTTGCTCCGACCACAATCACCAGCTCTTTGGCCGGTGTTTGGGTGATGGCGATGGCATAAGCAATGTTCAGGTTAGTCAGCGCCGGTTTATAGACAAAAGCCGTGGTCGGCTGCACCGCCTGAAAAAACGCACAGCTGCCGTCATGTAATGCCGCGGCGGCATAGGCACCGTCTATTGTCGTCACGACCCGCATCACGCCCTGCGACTGTTGATAGCTGGTTGCCGCGCCGAATTTGCCATTATCCAGGGCAATCTGCTGCACAAGGCCGGTATACACAGGTTTGACATTGTAATTAATCGCCCCCACCCAGACCCGGCTGCCATTAGGCGCCAGTACTGCACTATAACTGGAGAAGTCAGCCGATAGCGCCAGACTGTCGCTCAGGGCCCAGTTCGGCGCCACAGTGCTGCCGCTGGCATCATGATACAAACGTAATTCGTGCTGGAAGTCTGCCAGCAACAAAGTGCCGTCACTGCTAAACGTCAGTTGATTGACCCGGGCAGGTAAATTGTTGTCCTGAAACAGAATGTTGCCGCTACTGGCATCGAGAATACACAAAAAACCACAGGTTTTACTGGTTTCACCGCCACAGGCGGCAAAGCGTTTGTCGTCACTGACGGCGACCCAGAAAATACCTTGTGTCACATTGGCAGCGGTGACCGGCACCGACCAGAGCTGCTGGCCGGTGGCGTCATAAGCATAAAAATTAAACTGGCCGCTGCCAAATTCGCTGGAAGTACCGCCGACCGTCAGTTGGCCATCCGGACTGACCGCAACTGAATTGACCTGTAAACCGGTTTGTGGTGTTTTTTGCCAGCTTGGCTGACCATTGCTGGAGGTGGTGTTTGTCATCATGTCATCCTGTTATGCAGAAATACCAGCTTCCAGCATGCAGCAAAGGCAGCGCCGCAGCAACAATCCGCTAACAGGAATGGATTGTTGCCACCGGGTTATCTTACCCCAGCCGGACAGCTGGCGCTTTGCCAGCGCGAATCGCTGCTGAGTTGAAACTGCACATCGCCGTTTTGCGCCTGGCCCGGCAACGGCATTTTGTATTGGCCGGTGCCCTGCATATTCATCTGCATCCATTGCGGCGTTTTTAAGGTGACTGTACCTTGCAGCGAACCGGTGTAACCACCCTGATCCTGACACTGGCCTTTGACTGACACTGAATTAGCGGTGCTACCCGTTAACTGCAGCTGGCAACGCGGCAAATCTTTTTTCGCCCGGCTTAGCCATTGTTCCGGCGTTTGTAACAACGCAACTTCGGCCGCCGTTAAACATTCCTGTGCTGTGCTTAAGTCTTTTTTCGGCATCATGCCAGCGACTAAGGCCCGTTGCTCCGCCGGCACCGCTGCCAGCATTTGTTGTTGCAGTGCTTTCATTTGCTGCAGGATATCCTGGCCATTGACCAGCACCTGATGCTGACTGCGCCAAAGCCCGGTTTGGGGTTGAAGCT